>JBGSSQ010000047.1:0-5536 GCA_041736975.1 Gammaproteobacteria bacterium | reverse complement strand
GTCAACTTTGATGCCAGGAACAATCTTTTTGGAGGCTAGTAAGGCGGGTAAGGTTTGTCCATTACTGGCTTGACCTAGTGTTTCTTCGTAGAGGATGACGCCGCTGATAAAATCACTTAATGCTGAGGTGTTAAAAAGCATGTGGCGATAGGCTAAGCGTGAGTCTTCGGTTGAGGGGACTTTAATGCTATCGAAACGCTTAGTGATGGTGCCGGTGCTTTCATCAGCGGCCAAAATGCCTTTTCCGCTGATCACCAAGTCATGAATGGTGTTTTGCAGTTCCGTGTGTATAGTCGTCATGAGGTTGCTCCCAGTAGTATTGATGGTGCGATCATACCATTGCCACTCGGGTTTTACTACGGTGCTTCTAGTGGGCGGTTGAAGATACTGGCATGATTTAATATTCTGTTAATCTTCAGGGCTTATACTCAGTCTATTTATTAAAATCAACGAGGGTTTGGCATGCAAGAAGAAATGACGATTGAAAGAGCTACCATACAGAGTGCATCAGTTGGCAATATCAACCTATTGGAAAATATTATCCTTACTAGCCAGTTAAACCAAGCCACTTGTGTTTTCATTCATGAGCATGCAAAACAAATCGCAGAACACAATGCTAAGCAGGCTCAGAGGTTACTTGCACAAGGTTACCATGGCACTAGTGTTATCGAGTCCTATCATAGTTCGCTCACATTGTTGGGTTTTGTAAAAACCAAGGCATTACTGGAGAAGGAAAATGGTTTCGACCAAACAGCAGGTTTGACTTGTCTAGAGCAAGCGGCTCAGGCCGGCAATCCCTGGGCAATGTATCTTGCTGGCAATTGTTATAGAGATGGCGTAGGGTGCGAGGTCGATAAGCCAAAGGCGCAAAACTATTATCTTTGTGCTTATAGACGACTGCAAACGAAGAAGGTTGTGGAAGATGCGTTGGTGAATGCCTTATCGGGAGGCGGTGCGAAGTACTACGTTCAAGCTTATCTTGAGCATATGCTATGCTCGCAAAACCCATCAAGGTTGGCCAGTGATTATGCTGATAATACAAATCAGTTGAAAAGATTTGTCATTTTCACCGTTATGAGTGATGACCCCTTCTTCACACCAGAACTTAAATACCAGTGCTGCGTGCAACTTTTCCATCAACCATTCAACCTAGAGAAAGAACAGTCAGTAGACTTTGTATTGGCATGGGGAATACTGTATGCACAGGAGGCGCAACGAATGTTACCTCAAAAAGAGATGGACAAGTACGAGATGGCGTTGCATAACTCAAAACTATGCTTAAAACAATTAAATAAGCTCGGGGCTGGGGACGATATTATTAAGCGTTTAGAGACGCTTATACACCGTACAACATATAAAGAAGTTGAGCTTTGCACTGACTTTAAAAACCCACGGCAAGCAGCCGCTAGTGTTATAAGATTGCTGGCTCATGTTAAGGATCCTGTTGGCGCTTTTAGCTTAGCCAAGGCTATAGGGGAAATTAATACTGATGATATTTTCATCAATCGAGTCAATAAATTTAGGGTAATGTTGGTTCTTCTCAGTCAGGTTGAGCTGGAAGATCGAAACCAATGTGAGGGTTATGATGAGATTTTAGCCAAGGTAGCTAGGCATTTGCTGCCAGGGAAAGAGGGCTTTTTATTTGTAAAATTTGATCTTTTAGCTAGTGTTATTATGGGGCGCCACGTTAGCCTGGATGCGATGGTAGGCAAAATAGGTTATCAACCTATGCTGGAGTACGATTTATTCAAAGACCCGCAAATCGAAGAAAAACTACACAGTCACTTTGGTACCGTTAATGTAAAAAGTTTTCAAGGCCTGTTTCTTGAAAGCTATGAAGATTGTGTTAATGAGCTAGATTTGGAGTATTTGAAAAATCATCTCATGGTAAAGTTTATAAGTCACATGGAGTTAGCAGCTAGCCCAAGCTCAGAGCAAGAGATTGATCATGGTGATCACGGTGCAATAAAGTTTCAAGGGGTTGATAAAAAACAAGATCAACTAGGCTTGATAAAGATAGCTATTAAAAAAGCCGTTACTGATTTTGGCGGAGTAAATAAACATAATAACGCTGTTGCAGTTTATCTATTTTCCGACAATAAAAGCAAAAGAAATGCAGCGGCTAATCATTTTTTGGCGGAAAGCGATTTATGCTTTACTTTATATGATCTATCGAATACTGTTGTTAAGCACCTTAAGGAAGCGAAAGGCCGATTCGATCCTCTTTCATTCAAAACAATATTGCTACGTTATTTGTCGGAGGCGTTGAATCTTGGCAATATTAAAGAGATTGATGTAGATGCTCAGAGATTTAGTTTGATGCTTTGCAATCGCATGAGAGTTTTGTTTCCAAAAGTAGAGGTTGTTAACCCATTTGAGAATGATGATTCTGATAGCGAAAAAAATAATAACAACAATAACATAAATAATTGATAGCTAAACTTAAGAGGAGAACGGTATGCAAGAGCAAATGACTATAAAAGAGGCGGATTTTGAATCGGCACTGTGCGGAGATTTGAAAGCGTTTGAGAAAATTTTTTTTAAAGAACCAGATAAAATCAGTAAGTTCACTGCTCAATCGATGTTAGAGCGCGCTCATGCAGCGTTGCAAGAGGATCCTCAAAATAATGCAGCATTGACAATAATAGGCTTTGCTCTATCTTGCTACGTTATAGGTCATGAAACTCAGGATGATAAAGCCTCAAGTCAATATTTGGAGAAGGCAGCTGACATGGGCAATCCTTGGGCTATGGTAGGGCTTGCTAACTTACATCGTCTGGGGCGAGCTGGACTTTTTTCCAAGGAAACAGCAGCAACACTGTATTTAAACGCATTGAAAATCTTAGTGGATAATAAGTTTATTATCTTAGCATTCGAAAAAATAGCGATCCATGAGCTTTCGTCTAACTTGCAGCTTGTATACGCATGGACCACTAAGAATGTTAATATTTTTCTACGACTTAATCGTTATAGTGCAAGTTGGAGAGGGGAATCTATTATTATGGTTTCTGAAGTCGCTAGCGAATCGCTATCGTTGGCTATGAAAGATGAATTGATATTATTAATTATGTCCATAAGCAAGTCCGAAATTTTACAGTTCTATGAATCTGTACATTGGTCTATTATAGCTTCTTCATATACAAGAATCGCTGAGAGGAAGTTGATGGGCACAGATGCTTCTGATGCTGTAATGTTAGAAGATTATCTCGATGAGGGCGAATATTTTGCCGCTCTAGAAAAAAAAGCACTCGCTAGGGAGGCAGAGATGGCGCTGGGGGTTGAAATGCTCACTTACGCGAATGACCTTCTAGAGCAGATGAAATCAGTGAAAGTCGTGGATAATGAGAGAGTCTCGCAGCTCCATGATCTTATTCAATCTACCAATCTACGCTGCACTGCCCGTCATGTTGATCTTGATGATTCCACGCAAGTGGCCGAAACTGTTGAAATGCTGGTTGCTGATGAAGTCTTGGGGGCGGAGAAATTTTATTTGTTGGCCGAATTGATCTTGAAATTAGATACCTCGACCTATTTTATTAACAGCAAAGATAAGTACCGATTAATTATCAGCTTGTTGGGCCAGGTAAGTAGCGAGGCGCAAGAAAATATTTATGGGTACGATATTTTATTGAGGCAGGCGCTGGCCAATCATATTTCTGTTCAACCGGTGTTAGCACAGAGTTGTGTCAAGGATCAGGTGCTTGCTCGATTTGCGGTGCTTGCTGATTTAGTGATGGGATCCGGTAGCACAAAACTGATCAAATATTGTCCATTGATAGAGCAGCAATTTATGGGAACGCCTAAAGCACTTGAAATTTTAGATGAGCACTTTGGTGATGTTAAGGTTAAGACCATCGAAAAGGTGCTATATGAGAGCTATTCTGATGCTTCTTCACCATTGGATATTGTTTATTTAGAGAAACGATTACTCGAGACTTTTGTCGATACTGTCAAGTGTGCTGCTGCACGTCAGGTGTTTTTAGCCTCACAATCGAATGACATCGATAATCTCGTGATCGATTCTGGTAATTATGGGGCCGGGATGCGTCGTCATCTTTTTTTTGAGAAACCCGAGTTGTGCAGTAGGTTAAATCAGCTTGATCTGCTAATGCAAGTTGTTAAGCAGGCTCTAGAAAAAGCCAAGACAGACAAAAAGAATGGTTCTTTGGCTGCCGCGACTAAACTATACGATGCTTGTTCTGCTGAAAAAAACTTGAATGCTCGAGGGTTGTTGATCGTTGATTACCTTGAGACGGCGTATGGGAGGCTGGAAAAAGGCTGCTTCAAACGATGGTTGTTAGAGCACCTTGTGCAAGCACGTAACCTTGGGGACATACAGCAACTTGAACTGGAGCCCTACGTGTACTGCAAAAACTTGTGCGTACGCATGAGAAATGAGTATCAACCTGCTGTAGAGTTAGTAGCTGCAGCTGATACCCGCGCCCCCAGTAATGCCGCAAAATACCCTTCATTTATTCGGTGGGGAATCTCATTGTTCAGCTCTAAACGGGGCGAAATTTCTCAGCCTGAAAAAAATGACGGCGCTGAAAATAACTGCTCTGATATAGACTCTGATGAATATGTTAGTTCTCTTTTACACTTTTCATCAAACAAGAGTGAGGATGGCTTGTAAGCGTAAGTGTGCTTTGCCTCTGCTATTAACCATTGCTATGGCTTGCTCGGTCCGACCTGCTGTGCTATTAATGGCCTCTAGCTATTATATAGTATCAAAAAGAGGGCGACAATAACATGGGTCTTGAGCGTATAACCAATCACTTGCGGCGACGTGCGTATCGTTTCATTCTATTCCAGGTGGGCATCGTACTGTTGTTTTCGGGCCTGTTTTGGCTGGTATGGGGCTTTAGCGCGGGATTTTCTACCTTTGCGGGAGGTTTGACTTGTGCTCTGCCCAACCTCTATTTTGCGCGACAATTCTTTAGCTCTACAGGTGCTTTGGCCGCAAAGCAGATACTCCGTGGCATGTACCGTGCAGAAATGATCAAATTACTATTGACTGCTCTGCTTTTTATGGTAGTGTTCACCTACTTGCCTGTAGAGGCAGGTTTCCTATTTATTGGATTTGTGTTGGCGCAGTTAACGGTGTGGTTTTCCCCGTTAATAATAGCATCAGAGACGGTAAGCTAAATTATGAGTGAACAACAGGCATTAACAGCATCTGAATATATTCAGCATCATTTGACCAATTTGCAGTTCAATGTTAAGACCCTTTTTGTTGGCGAGGCTAAACAGGCTGAAAAGCCGGTTATACAGTCGCTATCCCCTAATCTGGGGCAAAAAACACTGACAGAGACCACTGCGGCTACGGTTGAAAACCCTTCTCAGCTCATTGCTGGTGATAATGGGGGTTTTTGGACTTTGAATCTAGACACCCTGCTTATTTCTGTCGCATTAGGTGTAGGCGCCCTACTCGTCTTTCGTAAAGTCGCTAAATCAATGACGTCTGGTGTGCCAGGCAAACTGCAGAATCTGATCGAAATCATCTTTGAATTTGTTGATCAGCAAGTTAAAGACACTT
>JBGSSQ010000046.1:0-7181 GCA_041736975.1 Gammaproteobacteria bacterium | reverse complement strand
GATGATGACACAAAAAAAGTATTAACAACCCTCAAACCTGGAGACTATGTAGGCGAAGTTTGCATGCTACTACCACAGGAACGAACTGCGGGAGTGCGATCAAGCTCTAAAGGTACAGCAAGATTATTGTATATCGATACTCAGCATTTTCTACGTGACGTCGAAGGTAAAGATCCAGATGCCTTACAAATTGCTTTTAACATTGCATTAAGGCTCTCCGAGGTCGTCAAAGAAACTAATAAGCTACTCATGAACAATGAGGGATCCGAGTTACGTAAAGTTATATCGGCTGCTTAGTATGAGGTTGCTTTTCCTAGGGTCAGGCGCCGCTTTCACTGTAGGTGCAAAGAATTATCACTCCAATGTTATTCTAGAAACAGATAACCAAGAGAGGTTACTCATTGATTGTGGGGCAGATGCTCGTCACTCACTCTATGAACAACATTTATCTTATCAAGATATTCGCAACATTTATATTAGCCATCTTCACGGTGATCATATGGGTGGCCTGGAGTGGATGGGATTTACGCACAAATTTGACCCTAAGTGCAAACCCCCAAAACTTTTCATTAGCGAAGCTCTGGTCGAAGATTTATGGAATAAAGCGCTTTCAGGAACCATGGAATCTCTTGAAGGTGAAATCAGTCAACTAAACTCTTATTTTGATCTGGTTGCCCTCAAAGAAAATGAAAAATTTCTGTGGGAAGGGATTAAATTTCAAATGGTACAAACCGTACATGTGATGAATGGTTTTTGCTTATCGCCCTGCTATGGGCTTATTTTTCGTGCTAACAAGACCAAAGTTTACTTTACTGCCGACACTCAGTTCTGCCCACAATTGCTGATGCGCTTTTACAACGAAGCCGACATCATTTTTCACGATTGTGAAACAACACCGCACCCTTCGGGCGTACATTCACACTTCACTGATCTTGTCTCACTACCCACCGAAATTAAAAATAAAATGTGGCTATACCACTACAACCATGGCCATCTTCCTGACGCAGAAGAGCAAGGATTTCTAGGGTTTGTAAAGAAAGGGCAGGAGTTTATCTTGTAAGCTACAGACCTCGCCGAGACGAGGCCTGCTTGCTGATTTTAGCGCTTCATGGTATCAAAAAATTCTTCATTGGTTTTGCAATTAGCTAAACGTTCTAGCAAGAATTCAATAGACGCTTTCTCACCCATACCATGCAGGATTCTGCGTAAAATCCACATTTTCTTTAACTCTTCAGGATCGGTGATCAATTCTTCTCGACGAGTACCTGAACGTGGAATATTAATAGCAGGCCAAATACGACCTTCTGCAATCGATCTATCCAAATGAATTTCACTATTACCGGTACTCTTGAATTCTTCGTAAATAACGTCATCCATTTTAGAGCCAGTATCAATAAGCGCTGTTGCTAAAATAGTTAAGCTACCACCAAATTCAATATTACGCGCTGCACCATAAAATCGTTTTGGTCGCTGCAAAGCATTAGCATCCACACCACCAGTTAGTACTTTTCCTGAAGCGGGAACAACGGTGTTATAAGCACGAGCCAAGCGTGTAATGGAATCCAGCAGAATCACCACATCACGTTTATGTTCAACCAATCGCTTCGCTTTTTCAATGACCATTTCAGCCACTTGGATATGACGAGTGGCCGGCTCATCAAAGGTACTGGCAACCACTTCGCCTTTAACTGAACGCTCCATTTCGGTCACTTCTTCAGGGCGCTCATCAATCAATAGAACTATAAGATAACACTCAGGATAATTGTTGGCAATTGACGCTGCTATAGTTTGCAACATCATTGTTTTACCCGCTTTAGGTGGTGATACAATCAGTCCACGCTGGCCTTTACCAATAGGAGCCACTAAGTCGATAATGCGCCCAGTAATATCGTCGGTACTACCATTACCGCGTTGCATAACGATACGATTTTCTGGGTGGATTGGGGTGAGATTTTCAAAAGCGACTCGATCTTTGGCTACATCAGGCGTATCGAAATTGATTTTTTCTACTTCTAGTAAAGCGAAATAACGCTCACCTTCTTTAGGTGCCCGTATCTTACCCACAACACTATCACCCGTGCGTAAATTGAAACGACGAATTTGGCTGGGAGAAACATAAATATCATCAGGACCAGGTAAATAAGACATTTTAGGTGATCGTAGAAAACCAAACCCATCCTGCAAGATTTCTAATACGCCGCTACCATGTATTGCTGCTTTAATCTCTGGATGTTCCAACGCCAACTTTTTGGATATGACGAAAATCAGGCCTTGTTTGTGCATTCCAGCGATATTTTCAATGCCAAGTTCCTTGGCCATTTCCATTAATTGTTCAGGTCTTTTTTGCTGTAGATCGGCTACATCAATACTCTTAACAGTTACTTTAACCACATTAAATCTCTCTCGTTATGTGTGTATAAATTAGAATCTAAAGATATTCATCGATAAACGCCGTCAATTGGGACTTAGTCAGTGCACCAACTCGTGTTGCTTCATTACTGCCATTCTTGAACAACATTAATGTTGGGATTGAACGAACCGCGTATTTTACAGATACGTCTGGATTTTCATCAGTATTCAGTTTAACAACCTTTAATCGGTCCCCGTACTCACTGGATACTTCTTCAAGGATCGGTGCGATACTTTTACAAGGGCCGCACCATTCTGCCCAAAAATCAACCAATACTGGTCTTTCTGAACGCAATACCTCAGCATCAAAAGTTGCGTCAGTCACTGCAATTGTGTGTTTACTCATTTTAAGCCTCATTGTTCGTTTGCGATGCAAAAACGGAATTAAATTGGGAATTCTCGGCCATGCCGAGTTTTGACAGGAGTAAGCATAGGTATAAATCCAGCAAAAAGCAAGCCCCCTGTACATTACTTCCCGCTAAAAGCGAGAATCGCCATCAAACTATTGAATTTTAGGCAATCCCAACCTATTAGTGTCCAGTGGGGTCCGCTCATTCAACTCGAAATCGTCTGAGGGTCCAACCCTTAGACGTGACGAAGCCACTGAGGAAAACCCAAATCGGTAAGGGCTTCTAATATAGAGCTGACTACTCCCCTCTAACAAATTGCGCCTTGGGCTGGCAGACTGTGGCACAATTAACACTGGCGGCTGATCCTGATCCCACCCCATCATCGGCCTGACAGTCCCCACCCAAAAACTACTCATGAGATCACCGAGAGCACTCATACTAGCAATTGATAACGAGATTCCGATAATGGCTTCGGTTGATAAATCCCAGCCGAGTATCCCATTACAAATAGACATTAATAATGTGCTGATATTAAAGCCGGACAACCCTAGATTCACCGCTACACTGATCAGTCCACTGAGAATTAAAAAAGATATTTTTGTGAATAATGGCAGTTTAAACAAAAATCGTTCAATCTGCTCTACCCACTGAGGGTCTATGGCTGAGAGCCCCTGAAAAAGAAAATTTTGTATGGTCCCTAACCCAGAAATCACTGTGGCGGCAATGTTAGCTAGGGGGGCATTGCCTACAAGAGCCATAGAGGAAAGATAAATCACTAACCAAGTACGAAATGCTAATTCCAGAGGCCCTGCAATCGCAAAAACATGTCGTAAAATACTACACTTTGCAGTGCCCTCATTGATATTATCTTCGCCGTATAAGCGTACCAGCCAAATGTATCGTAATTCAGTAACGACTGAATACAGGGTCGCAACACCGCCCAGTCCCAAACTAACCCCTATGGTTGCCGGGGTTGAGTTTGCCAACCCATAGTACATTCTCATGCCTTCTTCATTTTCATTGGCGGTGAGTGCGAATGTAGCAGCAGATGAAGCCACTGAAACAAAAATCAGCCACGGTATCGATTGGCCGGGTTGGCAACGAGGGGAACATTCAGGCGCTTTGTGATAACGATTGGCATTGTGACGCTTAGCCACGCAGCCATCAATACCCTCCGACACCAGTTCTTGCGCAGGAGCAGACCAATAGGCCCAAGTGACGTAAGCTGAGCCTAGCGCTAAGGGGACGGATATCCCAGCCATAGCGTAGATGTTCTCGGTAAAAAAATCGGCCGTCAAATCCATAAGACTTAGCGTATCCTCAATCCCGGGAGCCGCTGTGAGCAAAGAGCGCACCAAAAAACCAATACCAAAACCTAGCGCCGTTGCGGGAACATCCATTGCGGGGGCATTGGCACTATTTTGGGCGCTATTTTCTTCTAATCTGTCACTAATCATTTTTATCTCGCTAAGAAGATCGAAACTGTTTTTATTATGATTCTATTGAATCAAGTTCAAGCGCTAGAGTGGCCTTATCTGAAACGCTAATTGTTGTCCGTAAAGCTCAATGGGGGTAACAATCATTGCAACCAGTATTTGCACTCCAAGAACGACAACAAAGGGAGTGAAATCGTGCCCGGCAATCAGGGGGTTTATTCGTCTTACTTTTCGCAAAGTAGGCTCTGTTAGCCGGTAGAGTACTTCCATCACAGGCGCTAATTGCGGACTATGCATCCAGGATAAAACAACACGCCCAATAATAAGAAAGATGAACAAATGCCCAATATTTTGCAGCACATCACCACTCGATAAGACGATTAATCCTAACAGGCGAGGCGTTCTCTCAAAGATCATCCACCCCATGATGAAAAACTTGGTCGCAGCTAAAGCTACTACTACAACCAACACAGCCGTATCAAAGCCTTTCCAGGTTGGTAACCAACGCTGCAAAGGGGTTACCACAGGGGAGGTAATACGAATAACAAATTGACACAACGGGTTATAGTAGTTTGCATGAAGCTTCTGCAGCAACAACCTAAACAATAAAAGCATCACATACAATGAGATGGCGGTATCTATAAAATACCATAGCGTTTTAATCAAGACTCCCATCTTTCCATCCTTTTGATTGACCCACTTACTTTACAGTATCAGACAATTCTCTGGCACGCTGTGCAGCGGCCTCCATTGCATCATACACTAATTTGCGAAGACTCCCAGATTCCAGTGTTTCTATAGCACGCTCCGTTGTACCCCCTTTGGAGGTGACTTGCTCGCGGAGTGTAATAACAGAATCGGTGCTTTCCAGCGCCAATCGTGCCGCACCGAGCGCTGTTTGTAAACTTAATAGAGCAGCTTCGTCGCTTGATAGCCCCAGCTTTTGGGCCGCTTCTTGCATGGATTCGATCAGCAAGAAAAAATAGGCAGGACCGCTACCTGATAAGGCCGTCACCGCATCTAACTTGGCTTCCTGGTCAACCCAGACGGTGATCCCTATAGAGCGCATAATAGTTTCGGCACATTCTAGCTGTTCTTCTGACGTTTTATCATTGGCATATAACGCCGTAGCGGCACTTCGCACTCTAGCGGCAATATTGGGCATGCCACGCACTAAAGCCCCCTCGAATCCCAGCCATTGACTCACTGTAGCGACTTCCACCCCCGCTGCAATAGAGATGATCAGAGGGCGTCGTTCGGCCAAAACAGCCGCTAGCTCTGTCACAACTTGCGACATAATTTGCGGCTTCACACAGAAAACCACCACATCAGCTTGAGCTACTATGGCTGTATTATCACTATCGGTGTGAATATTAAAGCGTTCTGCCAATCGGCTGAGCTGACTCACATCAGGTCGCGACGCATAAAGCTTACGCGGATCATAACCATCATTAATAAGGCCCGCTATCATATTGCAGGCCATGTTACCTGCCCCTATAAAGGCTATCCTTTGACCATTCATATTCTATCCTTTTATTCGGCAGGGCCAGCGTTACCTATGGCGTCTGAAACATTGAATTTGCTAAAGTTACGCTTAAATCGGGCGATCAATTCCTGCAAATTTTGCTGATACGCTTGGGAGTCTGCCCAGTTTTCAGCCGGATTTAAGCACTGCGAATCAACACCCTTAACCTGTGTGGGAATACGTAAATTGAACCCTGGTAACACAATAGTCTCCGCGGTAGTGAGCTCGCCACTGAGTGCCGCTGTCACCACTGCCCGCGTTGTAGGGATAGAGAAACGCTGACCGCCTTTACCATAACCACCCTGAGTCCAGCCGGTGTTAATCAAATAAACTTGAGCGCCTGTCTCATCCAATCGCTGCATCAGTAGTTCGGCGTAAACACTCGCCGCACGTGGGAAAAAGGGAGCGCCAAAACAACGGCTAAAAGTTTCTTTGATAGCCGCTGAGCTGCCCATTTCGGTGCTGCCTACCAGTGCTGTATAGCCACTCAAAAAATGGTAAGCGGCTTGCTCTTTGGTTAATAGGGCAACAGGCGGCAGAACGCCATAAAGATCACAGGTCAAAAATATCACTGCGCTGGGGGAGCCGGCCTGATTGGCGAGAACACGTTTTTCTATATGCTCAAGCGGGTAAGCTGAACGACTGTTTTGTGTATAGCGATCATCATCATAATCAGGTTGCCCCTCTGCATTGAGCACCACGTTTTCCATAATAGCGCCCTTACGAATGGCATTCCAAATAAGCGGCTCACGCTCCTGGGATAAATTAATACACTTGGCGTAACAACCACCTTCGAAATTGAAGACCCCATCCTTGCTCCAACCGTGCTCATCATCGCCTATCAAAAAACGCTCAGGATCTGCCGATAGCGTTGTTTTACCAGTACCAGATAAGCCAAAGAATAGGGCCACATCACCCTGCTCACCCACGTTGGCCGCACAATGCATAGGCAACACATCTTGAGTCGGTAATAAAAAATTCATTACGGAAAACATAGCCTTTTTCATCTCTCCAGCATACCGCAATCCAGCTAACAGAACTTTTCGTTCTTTAAAATTGATCATTAATGCCGCATCGCTGTTCACTTTATCGCGCTGTGGGTCTGTTATATAACCAGGAGCGCTGAGAAGAGTCCATTCAGTAGCCTCATCAGCTGACCGCTTTGATGTGTGTATAAACATGTGGCGAGCAAAAATATTGTGCCAGGCCATTTCTGTTACCACTTTTATCGGCAGGGTGTAACGTTCGTCGGCGCCCACTGACAGATGGGAGATAAAAGATTCTTTGCCATCTAGATAATCGGTCACACGTTGCCATAATTGTGAGAATACCTCTGGATGAACAGGTTGGTTGATGTCACCCCAATCAACGGTTTGTTCAGTCAGTGCATCCTTGACCACAAATCGGTCTTTAGGAGATCGCCCGGTACGAGGGCCTGTTGTAGCAGCAAAGGCGCCATTG
>JBGSSQ010000040.1:0-6365 GCA_041736975.1 Gammaproteobacteria bacterium | reverse complement strand
GGGCTGGTTTGATTTAGCGGTCAGTTTTGACGCCCCCGAAAAGGATACTTTATTTACCTGCGCATTACGCCAAAGTATAACAATCACCACGATACTGCATAGCCATAGTAAAGCAAAAAACAGGGCAAGCCATGTCATTACCCCTGAATCATTAACGGGTGGCTGACTGGGTAATGACGGCTGCGACTTACTATTCAGCTCTTGTTGGGCAGCGAGGGATGGGGAATCTGTTTGGGTTGAAACAGTAGATGTTGCTGAATTTACTATAGGGGGTAAAATAGTGACTGTTTTTGCAGGAAGTTCAGCCACTTCAGCTCTATGGTTATTAACATTCCACCAAGTCACTTTAATCGCTGGCATTTGCCATTGACCTGCTTGAGTAGGCACTAAGGCCATTTTAAATTGACGAGTCCCAAGCAAAGTATTTTTTGATAGTGCGTTGCTAGATTCTATTTTATCTTCATAGCTATTAATACTAGCCGTTGATTCCATTTTGATTTCAGGGAGTTGATCTGCTGATAAACCCCATGCTTGTAAAGTAATAGTACGCGTGATTGGTTCTCCAACATGCCATTGAGAGATTTTTTGCCCCCAAGACTCTTTTAGGCTGACACGAGTTGCTGGAAGCCACCATGAATCTTTCCATGTCGAGGGCTTGGGCTTTACTGTCAAGCTTAGGGGTTTTCCTCGCAGATGGATTGGCTGGGGGTTTGCCCCATTTAAAAAAATAGTTGCCGATGTGTTATCAACGGTATACGCATGTAATTCTGGTGGTGTAAAGTTTACAGTACCGGGCTTCTGAAATGATAAACGAAAGTGCTTCTCTAGCACATCATATTGCTGCCCGCCTCTAGTTCGCATGGTGTGAGTTTCCATATCGATAGGTGTAAATGTTACTGAATCACCGGCAGATGGCGGTACAAAGCGCACATTCACTAATGGGCGAGATGTCCAAACCTGTAAGGTATAAACGACTTGCTGTTGCACGTATGCTTCATTTTTGTCTAAAGTAGTCTCGATAAAGGCATCACTGGTTTGTTGTTGAGTAACCGGAGTATCTACGACTTTGAGTTCAAGAGGTTGTGTTTTATCATTACCAAAAGCTAGAGCAGGAATCCTTATGGTGCCGGCATGCTTTGGGTTTAATCCTATTACCCAGTGAGTTTCATGCTTAACATTGCCATTAACAGAGACAACGGAAAGAGACTTAGAAGTTGACGCAACCACAAAATCTGCTTTCAACTCGGATAAATCGGGTGCAATGTCACTAGTATCGTCTGTGGTCAAAATCAAGCTGACAGATTCATTAGTATGAATTTGATCTTGATCAAGCATCGCGGTCACTGCTGCAAAAGCACCAAGCGGAAGCCATGCCAGTACAATAAATAAAATTCTGATCTTCATAATATTCATTTATTACCTCTCACTATCCATTCTTTACGTTGATGATCTCGCCAAAATTTTCGGCGCAATAAACCCCCAGGATCATCTGGTATTTGCTGCAACCATTGCTGAAGTTGCTGCTGATCCTTATCCTGTACTTTATCTTTATTGTCAGTCAACTCTTTACCTTGAGCATGAACCGGATCACCATTTTCTTCTTTGGAACCACTGGGGCTTTTTTCGTTATTCATGCCCCCTTTTGAATGATTATCTTTATCATTGATATCACCTACATCATTTAAATCTGGGCTAGCCTTTTCTTTTTCTCGATCTTTACTCTGTTGATTTTCTGTACTATTTTGATCAGCATTCTTGCGCTGACCACCTTGTTTAGACGTATTTTGATCCGCACCCCTGCCCTGCTCACTCTGTTTAGAACTATTCTGATCCACACCCTTGCCCTGCTCACCCTGTTTAGTGCTATTCTGATCAGCACCCTTATCTTGCTCACTCTGTTTAGAATCTTCTTTGTTACCCTTTTTGCTGGACTGACTTTCTTTTTGCTTTTTCCAAGCGGCACTTACTAAATCACGATTATACTTAGCATTCTCGAAATTAGGCTGCATTTTCAAAGCACCATCATAAGCCTCTATTGCCTCAGCCAACTTCCCCTCTTTGGCTAGAGCATTACCCAGATTGTAACGTCCTGACGCCGTGTCTTCATTAGAAAACTCTTTTGCTGCTTGTTCAAAATTACCAGCACGGTAATGAGAAGCGCCTTGCCAATTAGATTGCTTAAACCGCTCCGCCGCCTCAGAATAGTTTTTTTTCTCGAACAACTGCATCCCTTGCTGATCTCGATTTAGCCATAAATCTTTCCACTGCCATGCATTACCGATAGGTGAAATCACGAGCAAGCTAATCAATATGATCAATGACTTCATACTAGCCCTCATAACGATTCACGACCACGCCCAAAGAACAACATGAGCACTAGTGGTACTAATAATAGAATCACCCAATGCCCTTGATCCCGCCAGACAGTGAGATTTAAGTTGGCTTGTTCACTATTGGTCTGCCAAGGCATTTCAGAATTAAAGGCTTGCGTTAACTCACTGATATCTTGATTGCCTAAGGTCATCTTGACAAATTTCCCACCCCCGGCCTGAGCAAGTGTTTCCAACTTCTCTACATCCATTTTCGCCATCACAATTTGGCCTTGCTTATCCTTGATAAAACCTCCCTGTGGGCGGGGAATAGGTGAACCAGCCGTAGTTCCTATGGCGTAAATTGTTGTGCTAACACCTAATTCCTTCATTTTCTGCAGCTGTTCTTTTACTTGATTGCCATCAATCAACCCTCCGGTGATAAGCAAAATATCACCTCGTTTAGCTCCAGTGTGTCTGATTAGCTTTTCAGCTTGGGATAACGCTAAGCCTAAACGCTGCCCTGCCGATGGCATTAATTCAGGACTGAGCGCTGGTAAAAAATTCATAAGTGTTTTTGCGTCTTGAGTTAAGGGAGAAACCACATAAGGCTCATCTGAAAACACCACCAACCCCGTTTGACCTTCTTTTCGCGCTTTTAAAAAATCAATCATTTTATATTTGGTGCGAGCAACCCGCGAAGGCTTGATATCTTCGGCTAACATAAGCGGAGATAAATCCAATAAAATCACTAAAGGCTGATCTTTTTTAAGCAAAGGCATTTGAGTTTTTTGCCATGCAGGCCCAGCCAGTGCGAGAATAAACACGAAAAAGGTCAGCAGCGCTAATAATACCCACCCTGTTTGTTTTTGAGTAGCCTGCTTGACCAGAATGTAAGGCAATAAATGCTCATCAACCACTTTTGACCATTGCCCCGATGATGAGCGCTTTTGCCACAATATCACAATGAGTGGCATTAATAATAACAGCCAAAATGCAGTAGGCCTTTGCCAGTGTATCAAAAAGTTCATTGTCTTAATCCTCGCCAGTCAGCCTGTACTGATGTGCCTAAAAATAGCAAAGCAGCCAGTATCAAAATCCAAGGATATAATGTTGTTTTAGGACGATAAGTCACTTTATCGTTGATTATTGGCTCTAATTTACTCATCTGTTGTAACGCACTCTTCAAGGACTGATTGTCTGTGGCACGAAAATATTCCCCTCCAGTGATACTGGCGATGTTTTGCAAGGTTGCCTCATCAAGATCAGCAGATGGGTTGACACCATGCACTCCAAAGAAATCTTGTACTTGCATTTCATTAGCCCCTAATCCTACCGTATAAATTTTTATTCCAAATTTAGCAGCTTCTTTAGCTGCGGCAATAGGATCTACATTTCCAGCATTGTTGGCACCATCAGTCAACAGTATAAGTACTCGGCTTTTTGCAGGAAATGGTAGTAGGCGTTTTATCCCTAAGCCAATAGCATCCCCAATAGCCGTTGAATTTCCTGCCAAGCCAGCAGTAGCATCATTCAACATATCCTTTAATGTTTGGTGATCATTTGTCAAAGGCGTCAGCAAATAAGCTTGCTCACCAAAGACAATTAAACCCAATCGATCACCGCTTCTTCCATCAATAAATTTAGTGGCAGCTTCCTTGACCACAGCAAGCCGTGTCACTTGATTGCTATTTGTAACCATATCAGAATTGGCCATGCTGGGTGAAATGTCCAATGCCATTAATAAATCGCGTCCGCTCTGCTCAATCGCGATGGGTGCACCTAGCCACAATGGATTACTTGCTGCAAAGACTAGCAGAAGCCAAATCAATACTGGCAACCACAAATGCTTTAAAGACACTATTTTCATTTGAGATGACCGTTGAACAATAGTCGTTAATACTGAAAAAAACGGAACTTTTAGTGCGCTGGATTTTTTTTCTGCTACTGGTGGCAGTAGTTTAAAGACAATAAAAGGAAGCGGCAATAAACACAATAACCACGGAAACTCAATGGTGAATACTGAAGCCGCTGTCATCATTGTTCAAGCCCTCGACTAGGCTTAACGGCATTTTGACCAACCCAATCCTCAGCCAAATCCAATAACGATTGCACATCAATTTGAGCGCGGGGCTGGTAGGGAGCTGTCAGTAAAACACGACCAATACCTTGACTAAACTCATGGGTATTACCGGTTTGATCTAAAAAAGCGAGCCACTGCTCCCCCTGTAATCCAGCGACTCGCCTACGTGTAAAACTGACTAAGCTGGCTCTACGTAACAATGAAGAGAGCTCTGCCGCAATAATCACCGCATCGCCTTCTACCCGGTAACGTTCACGTAAATTCTCCAGGCTTCGCATTGCGTAACAGCGAGACTTCAAACGAAAGTGACGCCGAATACCATAGCCAATAGCAACTACTAGCACTAATAAGATCAGCGCAAACACAAAATACCAGCCAATAGCAAGTGGCCAGAGTCCGATCTCCTCAGGTATCTGTATATCGCGTAAGTCTGTCAATGTTGGGTTGTTCATTTAGATCACCACCTCATGCTGATTCAACATCATCAAGCTTTGCAACGCTTGAGATTGATGATTCAGAACCTTCATAATAATTCTCTACGTAACTTATTCACAACATTTTCATCTGTACGCAACGTTATCCATTGGGCATTATGTTGATGATGCCAATTGCGCCAGTCTGTCACTTTACTGTCAAATTGCTTATGATACTGATTTGCCAATTCAGGAGATGTTGTCATACTCAAGCGCTTTTCATTGTGAGCAAAGGTGTATTGCCCACTCATGGGTAGAGCTTCTTCTAAAGCATCATAAACAAAAATACTCGTCAATTGCTGTTTGTGAGCTATAGCTAGTAACATTGGCAGATCAGAGGGTGTAATTCCTTGAAAATCACTGATCATAAAAACCAAACCATTGGGTCGCGCCATATGTTGTAATCTTGTCACCGCATCGAGTAAAGGTTGTGGCGATGATTCATAATCCTTAGGCTGTTGACAACTTAACTCAGCTAAGTGTTTTAAAATAAGTAACGCACCATTCTGTCGTGCTTGAGGAGGTAAAATAACAGGGCCGTCGGCTGTCATGAATAAAGCACCGACACGATCCCCCGACTCTATGGCAATCCAACTGAGTAGTGCCGCTATTTTAGCGGCAACTACAGATTTAAAAGCTACTCGTGTACCGAAATACATAGTGGAGCGAAAATCAACTACCAAATAAATAGGGAGTTCACGCTCTTCGGTATAGACTTTTGTGTGTGGTACATCGCGACGAGCTGTCACACGCCAATCCATGTTGCGACAATCATCACCTGGTTGGTATAAACGCACCTCATTAAAATCCATCCCACGACCACGAAAACGTGAGTGATACGGCCCACCTAATGTAGCACTGGCTTTGACTCGATGACGAAAGGCCAAACCGCGGGCATAAGCACGCAGTGCCACTAATTCGCTAAGTTCAATCGTGTGTCCTCTTAAACTCATTGCTCTAACAAGGTAAATTAATAGTGATCATGGTACCGCCACCCATTGTAAAATCTCGCGAATACAATCATCCGTGGTTACCTCTTCGGCTTCAGCCATATAGGTCAGTAAAATACGGTGACGTAAAACTTCATAAGCAACTGCCTGAATATCGTCGGGCGCTACAAAGTCTCGATTATGCAACCAAGCATGCGCTTTAGCACAACGATCGAGCGCAATAGTGGCACGTGGACTGGCCCCAAACCGGATCCATTGTGCTAATTTTTTGATTTCCTTTGGCGGATTTCGAGTAGCCATCACCAATTGAATCATATACTGCTCAAGATCAGGGCTGAGATAGACTTTACGCACCTCATCACGCGCTGTCATAATCTGATCTTGGCTTATAAGGTGGTTTGCCACTTGCGTTTGTGTTTGCTCAAGACGCGACAGATGCAGGATTTTTTGCTCGGCACGGCTATCAGGATAAGTGATTCTCACATACATTAAAAAACGGTCCAGTTGCGCCTCTGGCAAAGGATAAGTCCCTTCTTGCTCGATTGGGTTT
>JBGSSQ010000432.1:0-7533 GCA_041736975.1 Gammaproteobacteria bacterium | reverse complement strand
CACCCATTTCGGCGAAAACACCAAAAAAGACCGGGAGAAATGCCAGGAGGATGTGGAAAACACACACCAACTCTTTAAAAATTTTATATCTCGACATCGCCCATATGTGCAAATTGAAAAAGTGGCCACCGGAGAAATTTGGTATGGTGTTGATGCCAAAGACTTAAATCTAGTAGACGAACTATCAACCAGTGACGACTACATGAGTCGAGCAGCCAAAGACTACAGCGTCTACCAAATCACCTACCTTAGAAAGAAAAATCTTTCTGAAAAAATGGGGGATGCCATCAGTCACAGCGTTGATTTCACACTGGGCAAGTTAGGCCTGTTGAATCCCCTTGCTTAAAGGACACTGACTATGCACGATGGACATGGGCACAGCCACAGCACCAGTTCTATCAAAGTCCTGTTAATAGGTACTGTCTTAACCTTTCTCTTTGCCGCCATTGAATTGTTCGCGGGTTATCATGCCAATTCATTGGCCTTAATCAGTGATGCCGGCCATATGGCAGCAGACTCCGCGGCACTAGGACTAGGTGCTTTTGCAGCTTGGATCGCGACAAAGCCGGCTAGTGACACCCACACCTATGGACTTGGACGCGCTGAGGTCATTGGTGCCTGGATTAGTAGCCTTTCAGTTTTAGGTATAGGTATTGCCGTCATTATTGAAGCCATATACCGACTAAGAGCACCTGAGAGCGTTGATGCGGCTGTCGTTATTTGGGTCGGTGCTGCGGGCATCCTCACCAACACCCTCATTGCGTGGATTTTGTCGCTAGGCGAACGTAATCTCAACGTTCGCGCGGCTATCTTACACGTTATGAGTGATTTACTGGGTTCTATAGCAGCGTTGATCACCGGCGTGGTCATTTACTACACCCACTGGTCCCCAATAGATCCCCTACTATCGATCTTTATCTCCATCCTAATCCTAATCTCCAGCATAAGCCTGATTCGCGAGTCCATTGTGGTTTTGATGGAAGGGGTTCCAAAGCATATCGATATTGCCGACGTAGGAAAATGCTTAGCCAATGTTAAAGATGTTCAGGGTGTTCACGATTTACACATATGGACATTATCTTCAGGAAGAACTGCACTAACCGCGCATATTCACCTGGAGTCTTATTCACGCTGGGAAGCCTTACTGCCAGAACTCAAAAAGATTTTGGCAGAACAGTACGACATTCACCATATCACACTACAGCCAGAGACGGATCTTACAACGATCTACAAGGGATGCAAACCCCCAAATAAGTAAAAAAACCATATGTTTGACACAGTAACCCTATAGATTTATTTTTATATGCAATTTTTAAGCATTCCCCGCCCAAGCGAACAACTTGCAATATACAGACAATGGATTAAACTTACTCTGGACTTATGGCAGGTGGGGTGTGCCTCAAAGCTTTTGGAGGATACGATTATGACAACAGAGACTCAACATCAACAAACCATCGATTGGGAACAGTGCCTCAATCTTGCCGGCAACAATGCTGAAATCGCCGAAGATCTGATTACCCTTTTCGTCAGTGACCTACCTACTGTTCGTAATTACTTAGAAAAGCTCTTCTTGGAGGGCGACTATACCATGCTAAGAGACCAAGCTCATAGACTGCATGGTGCGACATGTTACTGTGGGGTTCCTCATCTTAAGGCTGCAGTACAAAATTTGGAAAAACTTCTGAAGAGCAAAGATCTTAGAAAAAAAATCAGTGATAACAGCGAGATAAAGGAACATCTTCAGATACTGCTTGATGAAATTGATAGCGTACTACTGACTTTCACCAAAAACAACTTCCGTACTCAAGCGAGTTAGCATCTCAATGAACACCACGACCCCAAATAGCGACCCTGATGAAATTACCAAATTCAATAATCTTGCGCATGCCTGGTGGGATCTGAAAGGTGAATTCGCCCCTCTCCATGCCATCAATCCCTTGCGCTTGCAATTTATCCAAGATCATGTAGACCTCACCGATAAGCAGTGTATTGATATAGGCTGCGGTGGCGGCCTATTATGTGAAAGCCTAGCCAAAGCCGGTGCACACGTCACCGGCGTTGATCTAGCCCCAGACAGCTTGACCACCGCACGCGAACATGCGAAAAAAAATAACCTTAAAATCAAATACATGGAAAAGGAAGTTGAAGCACTCTCAGAGGAGAAGACTGCTCAATTTGATGTGGTCACCTGCTTAGAAATGCTCGAACACGTGCCTGACCCCGCCTCTATTATTCATGCCTGCGCCAATTTAGCAAAGCCGGGGGCCCATCTCTTTTTCTCCACCATCAACCGCAATCCATTAGCCTACTTATCCGCCATCATCGGCGCAGAATACATCCTGAAACTTCTTCCCAAGCAAACGCACGACTACTCAAAATTCATCAAACCCAGCGAACTCGCCGCCTGGTGCCGCACTGCCGACCTTAGCTGGAAGCACACCCTTGGCATCACTTACAACCCCCTCACTCAGCAATACAGCACCACTGCCCGTACCGACGTCAACTATATGGTCCACTGCATAAAAGAATAAAGCCTTCCCTTTGGTCATTGCGAGCGCTGCGCTCACAATGACAATTGAGCGACTTATCTGATATACTTCAGAACAGACCTTATTTGAGACTATGATGATTTCCAAAAGAAAACTTGCCGTATTGTTTGACCTTGATGGCACCTTACTCGATACAGCCGCCGATCTTGCACGCAGCCTAAATATGCTACGCCAAAGGGAAAACCAACCACCTTTACCAGTAAATTTAGTTCGGCAAGTAACGAGTTTCGGGTGTGCTGGTTTTATGAAACTGGGATTTAATATTGATAGCAATCACCATCGATATCCTCAACTCTGTAAAGATTTTATTGCTCACTATGAGCAAAATATCTGCGTAGATACCGCACCATTTCAAGGCATACTCACTGTGTTGAAAACGTTGCAAAGCGAACAAATCCCCTGGGGGATCGTTACCAACAAAGCCGAAAACTTAGCGAGAAAAATACTCAGCCATATCCCAGCATTTAACGACTGTGCGTGTTTAATCGGTGGCGATACCACACCGTTCTCAAAACCCTCGCCAGAACCCCTCTATGCTGCCTGCAATATCATTGGGTACAACCCTCAAGATTGCCTTTTTGTGGGAGATGCTTTTGGGGATATAGAGGCAGCTCGACGAGCGAATATGCGTAGTGTCGCTGCACTGTATGGCTATATTCCTCAAGAGGATGACCCTACATTGTGGGGGGCAGACTACAGCATCAATAGCCCTATTGAACTACTGAAGCTTACGCTGGCACAGCCATCAACACTGTAGCTGAATGAGCCATGCCAAATTTTGGGGTATGTTCAAATGACCGAGGGCTTGGATTAAACTGTATCAAGCTTCTCAAGCTTATAAGCTTGGATAATTGCCTTCACTTTGACCACATACGATTCACCGTGCTCAGAATACTTCTGAAGATGACGCGCTAAAGCCATACCATGCAGGTCTTGATTCTTCTTGTGTAATTCAGAGCGCTCGGCGCGCAGGGTTTGGTAGGCTTGGTGGGTATTGATATTGCGGAGATAATCACCGATGGAAGCGTAGGCGGAAGAAAATTCTTTAATCTCGTGCATGTCATGCTTGCTTCGACGTTTTTGCGGTTGAATGCCACAGCCTCTGGTAAAACAAAAACGGCCAAAATAATTATTGACTTGCTTGGCAATACGAGACTGCCCCCAGGCTGATTCGTGGATCGCTTGCGCGAGCACCAATGACTCGGGCAGAACATCAACACGGTGTAACAATTTATCCCAACTGTCTTTTTGTGTTGCGTTGAAATGGGGCACCTTGTATTCCACTGCCAACTGGCTGAGCCAGGCTTGATCTTTGGCGGTGAGTTTTGGTGATTTTAACCACTTAGCATGTATAATTTCTAATTGTGTTCGCTTAACCAGTACTTCGCTATTAGCTTTGCGAACTTGAGGGAGCATTTGTTGGATAAAGATGGATTGTTTTCCTGAAACCAGGGGTGCCGAATATACTGTTACACTCCCTACAAAAATCAAACAGGCTAGCAAAAAGTTTGCCGATAATTTAAACATGAGACGTTCTCCGTCAGTAGCGCTGCTGAGATGGGAACAAGCCCGGTCCACAGCAACTTTCCTCCTCGATGGAAGAGATACAATATGCTGAGCCTATAGGCTCAACACCCTCGAGTACGATTTTCGCACTGGCAGACGCACCTATTTGGGTTTTGACCAATAGACGCGGACCTACATTATGTGTAGTCCATTAAACTTTTCGATACGATCTCGCCAACATCCTTAGACAAAGACGGATGGGCTGCGATTGCTTCAAGGCCACTCTTCATGAGCACCTGTCTCTTTGTATCAAATTTACGCCATCTTATCAAGGGTTCAATCAGTCTAGCGGCCACTTGCGGGTTAAATCTATCAATTTCAAGTACGTTTTCAACCAAAAACTCATAACCAAGGCCATTGGGAGCGTGGAAACACAGGGGGTTCGCACTGGCAAAAGAACCGATCAAGGCTCGTGCTTTATTAGGGTTCTTTAGGTCAAATGCGGGATGAATCAGCAAATTTTTCACATGCAATAACGTGTCCTGCAGTGGTGCCATCGCCTGTAATCTAAACCATTTATCAATCACTAAGTGTTGTTTCTGGTAGCGATCGTAAAAGGCGGCTAACACTTGATCACGCTCAGTAGCGTCAAATGAATTCAATGCTTCCAGTGCACCCAAACGATCGGTTAAATTATTAGCCTCGTTGTAGTGCGCTACGGCTAAATCTAGCGAGCCTTCTTCACCGGCCAACAGCACATAATGAAGGGCCAAGTTTCTTAAACGGCGCTTACCCATTGCCTCGCGTGAAAAAGTGAATTCACCAGGCTGGCGATTTTCATCATAGCAGATCCGCCACTCTGAGTGCCAACGAGTAGCGAGTTGTTTTTTGATAAATTCACGCACATGATGAACAGCCTCAACGTCGGCAACAGCCATGCATTCAATCAAATAGGAAATCCCCGGCAACACTAGCATTTCTGACTTCAACAGTTCATCTAGATCAGGATTTCGCAACACGTGACCAAAAGCCGCTATAAATAATTCACTCAAATATAGAGCTCTATCACATTGATAATCATCAACTAATTTTAAAATTATCCCAGTGACAAACTGCTGACAAGCATCCCAACGATTAAAGCCATCGGTATCGTGTGTCATTAAAAACACGAACTCTTCATCGCTATAAGGATAGTGTAATTTTACTGGCGCTGAAAAATTGCGCAGCAATGAAGGCACTGGTTTTTCATTGATATTAACAAAAACATAAGATTGCTCATAATCCTTCACGTCCAACACACGCTGAGCACCCTGAGGACGACTCTCCCCCTGCAATTGCAGCGGCAATTCTTGTCCCGCAGAATTCAGTAGACCCATGGTGAGTGGTATATGAAAAGGCAACTTCTCTTTTTGACCAGGCGTAGGCGCGGTACTCTGCTTCACCGTTAAGGTATAGGTTTGTGCAGCGGCATCGAAGGCGTCACTAACGTTCACATTCGGTGTCCCAGCTTGCTCATACCAGCGCATAAACTGTGTCAAATCTACCTGCCCAACCTCGGACATCACCGCCACAAAATCATCTGTGGTCACTGCCTTACCATCAAAACGACGGAAATACTCTTCCATAGCTTCTCTAAATTTTTCCTTACCCAGCAGTGTTTGCTGCATACGAATCACTTCAGAACCTTTGTTGTAAACGGTTACTGTGTAAAAATTATTCACTTCTATATAGGAATGCGGCCGAATTGGGTGTGCCATGGGTCCAGCATCTTGTACAAATTGCGCATTACGAATCACATTAACATCGTGCAATCGCTTCACATCACCCATGGTATGATCAGCGGTGAAACTTTGATCTCGAAAAATGGTTAACCCTTCTTTCAAGGTGATCTGGAACCAATCGCGCACCGTCACCCGGTTACCGGACCAATTGTGAAAGTATTCATGCCCAATCACCGACTCTATCAACACGTAGTCTTCATCCGTTGCCGTATCGGGTTTAGCCAAAATGTATTTATCATTAAAGATATTAAGGCCTTTGTTTTCCATGGCGCCCATATTGAAATCACTCACAGCGACAATCATGTACATGTCCAGATCATACTCACAGCTAAAAGTCTGCTCATCCCAGCGCATCGCATTTTTCAACGAGGTCATCGCATAAGTCGCTTGGTCTAAATTGCCTTTCTCCACATAAACCCGCAAATCAACATTTCGACCGGACTGGGTTTTAAAGTTGTCCTGCAGGCAATCAAAATCACCCGCCACCAGGGCAAATAAATAACTGGGCTTAAGCGACGGATCTTCCCACTTAACCCAATGACGACCATTGCCAAGATCGCGATCCTCGATCAAATTACCATTTGACAACAACATAGGGTATTTCTGTCGATCAGCGGATATGGTCACGGTGAATTGGGTCATGACATCGGGGCGATCCATAAAGTAGGTAATACGCCTAAAGCCGTGAGATTCACACTGCGTGCAATAATTGCTCCGTGATTTATACAAGCCGCTCAAGGCTAAATTCTCATGAGGCTTAATCACTACAATCGTTTCTAGTATACAGCGATCTGGCAGCCCTTTGACTGTTAGATGCTCAGCATCAACTTGATATTGATCGTCTGGTATAGGCGTGCCATCAAGCATTAATGCTTGCAAAGCCATCAGCTCACCATTCAGCACCAATTCCCCACTCGGATTTTTAGCCGCTTGATTACGCCGTAAATGCATAACACCATGTACCGAGGTATGGTCTTCTTGTAAATCAAAATGCAAATACAGGGCATCGCACAAAAAATCTGGCACACGATAATCGTCTAAATAGTGCGTAGGGCTTTGCAATTTCACAGACATCTCAATACTCCTTGTCAAACTAATAATCTAACCTATGGCTAAAAGTATATCAGAAAAGATAACGATGAGGACAGTCATACAAGCTTGCGCTCACAGTGGCGAAGGAGAACGTTATGAGGTGATCAAATATCTAGGCTGCCCCTGTGTGGGCCTACAGATATATAAAACTAAGGAATTCTCTGCAGCAGAAAACTCTGTGAATATATTAAATTCTTATGGACACCACCACCATAGCTTCGTTATAATTACTCCATGGAAAAATCTCTCTACAATCGAACAGAGCTCCAGTATTATTTTAAACGGCATGTTTTGCCTTGGGTTATGTTCGCCATTGCCGTCAGCTTCTACTGCTACGTCTATTTTCTCCGCATTTCGCCCAGCACCATGAAGACCGAGCTATTACAACATTTCAATATGACGGCCTCACAGTTTGGCCACTTAGCCGCGTTTTACTACTATGCCTACACACCAATGCAAATTCCTGTGGGCGTATTAATCGATAAATATGGTGTCCGTACATCACTGATGATGTCCTCATTAATTTGTGCCACAGGCGTCATGATTTTTATATCGGCTGAAAACAGCTACGCCCTAGCCTGCTCTGGCCGCTTTCTAATGGGTTT
>JBGSSQ010000429.1:0-5562 GCA_041736975.1 Gammaproteobacteria bacterium | reverse complement strand
ATGGAATGCTCAGCATCGTTGATAAACGCATTTTTATTGCCGATCATATTTTTCTTGCGCAACACATTGTCACTGCGAAGCCCAGCATGTGCTTGCATCAGCACATGCAAAGGACTGTCACCAAATTGATTTTGAGTATTGATATTCGCACTAGGAAAATTAAAATCTTTAGAAGGCGAAGTGAGCAACTTAATAGCACCGGACAAACCTAAGTTAGCCGCGCAAAGAAGAGCATCATTTCTCAACAAAGTCTCAGTTTCAACCATCGCCTTTTCGGCACGTGATCGTTCTATGGGGGTAAGACCAGCTAAGGCACTAGGATCTTGCCCTTGAGTTAAACGCGACAATTTGATGGTGGGGCAATGCTTGCCTATAGGATCGAGTATACGCACCAGTCGCTTATTATCTTTTGAAATGTAGGCACAGAAATCGATATGGTTTACAAAAGACTCAACCGCATCAGGAATAGGGATAGTGAGCTTGGATTGATAATCAGGTGGGCTTTTAAAATTTTCCAGTACATCAAACAGTGTTTTAACTTCTTTGAGTTTAAGATGTTTTCTAGCGTCGTTCACAGCACTTAACGTTTTCGAAAATTCAGGCGGCAACGGACATTTTTTACTGAGCTCTTCAAGCGCTGGAATTTCACCGATGGTGTCATTTTTCAACAAAATATTATAGCTGGGCATTAAACCATGCAACTCTACATTAATCTTTGGATGTTGTTGCAGAATTTCTTTGATTTTATCTTGCAGGAACAGCTCTTCGAACGAAGGCGCGTGGGAGGTAACGTGGTGGAACGCGTCTAACATACTGCCAGCAATATTATCTTGTCGTAAATGAGGATAGCAAAGTGTCTCCATATACACTGCCGATTCTGTTTTAACGATGCGAGTCAGCTCCTCTCGTGTTAACTGAGGATTGTTTTTCATAGCATGATGGGCCAACTGCAGCGAAGTCAGTAACGAGTTCAACCTCATGGGGGGAATCTGTAATGGCAAACCTAACGCTCGCATCAAGATATCGTCGCCTCGTTGTCGGGGATGCGCCTCATCAGCAGCCGCCCGTGCCCCTTCATGTTCTTGGTGTAAGGCCTTGTCAAACAAGTCCGTTGGCGTATAGGTTTTTCCAGCGATTAATGTTGTATAGTTTTTGTTCGCATCTTGCAGTAACTGAATAAATATAAACATCCATTCCAATGGATCACGAGATAAAAACTCTTGACGAAAACGTTCGCTGATGCGGCGCTTATTCATTTCCTGATTTAGCATAAAATCATTTTTGATGCTAAATTGATGCTGTTTTGTTTTGTGATTATAAGAAACAGGATCCTGCATACATTCGTCATGATCTATACCAACAAATTTGTAAACTGGCACACCATCTTTGTCGACCTGTATAGTCACTTTCTGGTTAGGCCCAGTAAAATCAGTGTGATCCATAGCCAGGCTGGGAAGGAAAATGGCATCGTAACTGTAAGCATCTAAGCGGTTGAAAAACTCGGGTAGATCTACAAGTGCTTTTTCTGGCGTATAGCCCGGGACCAATTGACGCAAGGTTTTCCTACACTTATGCTGAACAAGCAGTGCAATTTCACCAGGATCTTTTCGACCACAGTGTTCAATTAATCTAGGAGGCCAGTTATTGAGATCTGCGGCTTCTTCATCGCTGAGTTTCTCCAAAGCGATTAAATCCGCGAGTAACTCCTCAGGCTTAGTGATTCTATTTCGCCACTCAGCAAAGACACCCAGCGCTTCAAACGCAAATTGTTTCTCAGGGCCCTCGATGACATAACCACACTGCGCCACTCGTTCCATACTGATATTATCACCGTAGTAAACAAATAGTTCTGATAAGGGCTTATTTTCTTCAATGTGTGGCTTAACTTCAACATGCCCCACTTTAATGCTTTGAGTTGGCGCTGAATTAATATCATCCTGATTAAATATTCGATTAAATATACTGGCTATAAGCTCATAACCTAAATTTAAAAAATTGCCACCCAATGGATTGATCTTAATATAAACGCCATCCTTGCCATTCTCATCTTCGCACTGCATGCCACCTGGCCTGTTGCCTAATGTATTTTTTTTATCCAGCTTCCCTTGGGGGTCGTGACAAAGGATATGGCACCCTCTCGCATTGGCATCAGCATCTGAGTTTTTTTCGGGGCTTAACAGTGTATAACCGAGTTGATCACCTACAACATACGGTTGAGATTTAAGTACTTCCGCTCGTTCCACAGTACTTTCCGCGGAAAAAAGTTGTTGTTGCGCATTATGGTAATAATCATACAAATTTGTGAGCGGCACGCTGAGGCGCTCATTATTCGTACAGTCTTTCAACAAATCATGCAGTTCCGCTATAATAATATTCAATGGCTTTAAAAGTTGATCGTTGTTTTGTAAATTATCACAAGCGATAATCTGCTCAAGCATCTCTGGTTTAAATAAATCGCACACTGGCACCAGCGTGGGTGAAGGCTCAATCCGCTCTACATTTTCGACGTTTTGTAAAAGTGGCTCCTCTGCCCGCATGGGATGATCAGCCTCGTTGATATTTTCTGCCGACGCATTAGGAGACTCCGCCTCACTCAAGAGCTCTACTGGAAGTACAGCATTATGCTCTGGTGAACTTGAGGGTGTACTGCTAGGCCCACTACCGCTGTGCAATGCCTCTTCACTGGTTTTAATTTGTGGCATTGCAAGCTTTCCATCATCACTCGATGAATGCTCATTCGACAGCGAATCAGCTTGGTGAGTAGATGCGGGGGTCAACGGAGCCTGCTTTTCTTTGACGTGGGGCAGCTTACTAGTCAACCGGCTAATAGTATCGGACGTTAAGATCGCTTTGTAGTGGCGATCGGACATTGTTTCATTCAGAGCAGCAATAGATTCGTGGTACATCGCTCTTTCAGAGCCTAGTCTTTTCAAACGCTCCGCCAACAAGGCATCAGTTGCTTTAACATGAGCGACAGGATCAAAATAGACGGTAGGGTTCAGTTCATCATCGTTGTGCAGAACAGCGTCAGAGGACGACATTGAAGTTCGCTGCACTTCGGAGCCTAATGGCAAAGGGCGCGGGCTTCGTGTGCTCAGTAGCCTTTTATAGCCTGCAGAGGCTGCATCCGAGGAGTTTCTGGGGGAAAGTGCTGGTATTGAGGCCGCTGATGTATCAATACCTAGTTTCTTACGCTCCTCAAACACGTTTTTAGAGGAACCCAACGTGCTTTTGGAGGTTCTTGACGTGCTTGATCGCGCTGCTGAACTGACAACACGTTTTGGTGGGAGATCTGGTGTAGCGATAAAATCACTGTTAAGGCAATCAGTAGACTCTGGCGAGCCCCCCTCTGCCTTGACAGCCGTGCTATTCAAACCTTCATGGGATGCTCGTGCACTGCGTGCAGGCTTTGCCAAGGGGCCTTTTAAGCCGCCAATAGGCTTACGGGGAATGGCTGGGGGCTTTGCAGACGGGATTTTACCCGCAGCTTCTGAACCACTGGGGTCTAGACTTGAATAACCGCCTTTTTTCATTATACCTGCTCCTCTCACACCAGAAATACAAAAACACAACCCTGACGGGGTTGGGCAAAACTGTGTGCGACTTTAGCATATTTTTACTAAAAATGGAACCTGGGGCTCTTTAAAGTATTGGCCCATACTTAAGCGACCACCTGAATTACCCAATACGCGCACTTATTCACGCCACAATACTACATCCCAGTAAATACAGCGCCCTCGACCCTCAAAAAGAAATCATCGGCACACTGACCATGTGAATCTTTCAATGTTGTATCAGCACCCTTGCAAACAAGAAACTTCACCAATGGCAAATTAGTCTTTTTCATCGCATAGTGAATTGCAGCACGATTATCATTGCCAACCTGCTCATTGATGTTAATTGACAGCACTCTATCGTAATCAAGTATTGTACTTGATATTTTAAATGCCAAATTATAGTCATCACAAGTGCACGCTCTTCTTAAAGCCTGCGAATAGCGGCGTAATTTTATTGCCTCAAATAAACCCGGATATGAATCTTTATTTTTGACCAGAAAATTCAATCTGTTCTCTAATTGTTCATGCGCAATACCCATCCGCATCACAGGTGAATCAGGATCACTTAATCCGGAAAGTTGTTGGGAACACTTATGCTTGTTAACATATACGTTATAAATTAACTCCGATTTAAAAGCATTAATCTTCACTTTCAACTCAAAATCATGGATTACATCTGAATCCATGACACGCACTCTTGTATGTGGATGATGCGGGACAGACTGTTTATACAACCAAAATCTTATCTTATTATAATCAAATTTGACCTCTGGATTGCCTTTAAAATAAACAGGCTCATCCATAAGCTGGCTTGATATAGCACAAATATATTCTTCGGGTATATCATCACTCTTAGTTTGACATACTTCCACGAGCCGTTGACTTGACGTTAGCTCACTCTCATATATTTTTGATGTAAACACTATATCATCAGCAAGAGACTGCACCTCAAGTACGTTGATAAAAATAACTTTTGACAAACCCATTTCGTGAAGGATAGCTGTTAATTCACGCACAATAAAATTTTTTTCATCAGTTTCCAATGCACACATCCCACGGAATATTATTGAAAAATCTCGCCCACGCTCATCGACAGTCAATTCAAATCTTTGAATATACTCCCTGTATAGCTTACGCTTTCGTATCTCCTCAGAAACCAGCATAGCAATAGGTTGCATGTCACTCATGCTTCTTATTAATAAAGGGTCAGTTACTGTAAATGTAATCGTTATAGACATCATACTTCCTCAATAGTTATTTTTACAATCGCGCAATTTCAGTGAAATTCCATTGACATGCTAACATAATATTTTAAATTATACTGGAGAGATATATCTCAATATAACGTAAGCAATCTCTTACATTCCGCACAGAATCAAAAGCAACTGTTTGTATCTAAATTAAGCAATTACTGCACCTGTGCTTAAGGGGTCAAGTCTGAAGTAATTGACTAATTAGCCCTGGTGAAATCCAATGTGAATACCGTTAAAATAATTACTCAATTACTTCAGACTTAACCCCTTAATTGCCTTTGCACTCCCGCTAACCCACATGGTATAATCACGCGTGTTGCTAACGCTGAGGGGAGAGACCAATGCGACTCTAACCCCCTACAACTCCCTATCGCACACTGTTCACCTTGAACAACTGTTCCAGGTATTTTAGAAAATGCTTCTGCGAGAAATAAAATGAGACGACTTTTCACGGCTTTATTGAGTTTAGGCTTCACTTTACTAGCGATGTTAATATCCCTCTATTTGTACATGTACTTACGTCTCCCGGATGTACACGCCCTTAATAACGCACAGATGCAGGTTCCCCTTCGCATTTACTCCAAAGATAACAAATTAATCGCTGAATTTGGTGAGGAACGTCGCTCTCCTATCACTATTGATCAAGTGCCTAAAGATCTTATCTGGGCCATTCTGGCGACTGAGGATCAACGTTACTTTGAGCATCCAGGCGTCGATTTTATTGGCCTAGTCCGCGCCAGTATCGCGGTTAT
>JBGSSQ010000203.1:0-1579 GCA_041736975.1 Gammaproteobacteria bacterium | reverse complement strand
TTCTCGGAGTATAGTCCGTAAATGCTGTTTTGTCAACCCGAACGACAGCAATTTAGCGTCATCACTCCGGAAATGTAATACATTCTCGGGGTGAGCTCCGGAAATGCAGCCCTGGAGACTGGTGAGCACTAAAGACCACTCAACCTTAGCCTCGAAACTGCCACCAGCAAGCTAAACCTTCAGCCCCAACCGAAAACGGGATCAAAAACCTGGGCGAGGTTAATTGCCAAGGTGTATGAGGTGGATCCATTAAAGTGCGAAGGCTGCAGCAAAGAGGTGAAGTTAATCGCCATTATTAAAGACGCGATCAGTATCACAAAAATACTGACTCACCTCGATGAAGCAGTCGAAGCGCCAAAAATGCAGCGTGCAAGGGCGCCCCTTGAAGATGTTCAAATTGAGCAGGAATTAGGGTGTGATCCTGAACCTGGCTATCACACTGATCAAACGCTGAGTGGGTGGAAACCCAGTGAAGAACATTATTCGTCTGCGAAAAAGTCACTTGATAGCCTACTACGACAAAGTCACTCGGTAATTAGCCCGATAGTTTCCCTTGGTAATGACACCACTACAATTGTCACCCAGTTATATTAATTGGTACAAAACCTCTTTTCACCCCTTTATCGAAGTACTGAAGCGACCATGAGGGACCCACTAAAGAACCACGAAAGCTACTCCGCCTTCCACTGGCAAATATCTCTAGTTCTGCTATTATTCCACTAAGAAAGGAAATTTTAATACAGGGAGTTTTATTATGAGCAGGTTTTCTATCTTTGCTATGGATTCAAATTTTCCCCTTGCGTGAGCATTGCAATTTGATAGCTTTGCCGTCTCTCCAATCAATTCAAAAAAATTATCACCGCATTCAAAAGAAATGTTGGCAGTGTATTTCGCAATGCCATACTAACGTGCGTAGCCCGAATCATTATCAACAAAGCCTGTAGGTTCATCCAACATTAATACCTATGATTAGAAAGAAATGCACGCGCTACTCGTATCGTGTGGCGGCATACCGTTTTACCATTCGCCTAACAGAGTATAAAACAATCACTTAACACAAAAAAGTGACGAGTTCTATTACGTAGTATCCCTAAATTGGTGGAACCTCGATGACAGGTCATCTTTCGCAAACAGAAATAACCTCTGTTTGTTTACAAGGAAATCCTCTCTTGACCTGCCTTGCTTCTCCCATCTACAAACGTCGGAATCCAGAGACCACAGTTCTGTATCAGGTCGTTCAAAACACTTTTTTAGAGTGGTCATGTCATTATTCATTAAGGCATGATGAGATTCTTCCGGGCTATGTGGAGAAGGAATTTAAAGATTATTTTAAATGCGGCATTCTTGCCCATGGCTTTTCCAGAGCTTACTGTGCAAACTGCGGTAGTGATTTTATTGTGAGCTTTAGTTGTAAGAAAAGAGGTGTTTGTCCATCTTGTAATACTAAACACATGATCTCGATCACCACGCAGCTCCTTGAGAAAGTGTTGCCTAAATTACCGTTGCGGCAGTGGGTTCTGTCCGTTCCTAAATGGCTGCGTTATTATCTTGGAAAAGAAGCGGTGTTAGCGAGTCAGGT
>JBGSSQ010000371.1:0-2821 GCA_041736975.1 Gammaproteobacteria bacterium | reverse complement strand
GCTGAAACTTCAGCAGTGACATAAAAATGATCCTTCTTGTTTATAATAAAAATAATTCTATCTAAGGCGATATTTTTCATTACATTTTTTAGCAAGTCAGTGATAAGTTTTTTAGTTGTGATATTCGTTGATAGCATTTGTGATATTTTGCTGGCTGCAATAAAATCCAATTTATCGATCCTGATCGTCACAGTGTTGCTTGCTGAAGATTCATCTCTGTTGGAACTCTCTTTTACTTCACTTAGTGATTGCATGATCTGTTTCAGATCCGTGTTGGGTAACTTGGGTAGCACTGAATCATCTTGAGTAGCAGTAAAGAACTGTTGGCGATAAAAGCGTAATAGCTGCCCGTGTTTCTTTTGTAGGTCATTGACTTTGCCGAACGCTTTTAAATAGGTATAGTGTTCTTCACTTTTAGATAAATAGAGGACCCCCTTCTCAAGATTATTATGTTTTAAATAAAACTTTCCCAGAGATTCCAGTGAATCTGCTAAGCAAAGGTAATCTTCGCTTGCATGAGCTTGCTCTATTGCTTGTAAGAAACTTTTTTCTGCAAATGTAAAGTTATTATTATAATCTTGCCATATAGCATAGGCATGCTGGTAGTAGCTGCTAGCGACTTTGGGGTTCTTTTTCGAATAGGTGCGTAATAAACTCATATAAAACATGCAGTATGAGTAATATTCAACTTTTTGTTTACCCGAGTAATCATTTAAATTCTGAATATAGGCTTTAGCTAAATGATAGGCAATCTTTGTTGAAAATAACAGATTGCCTTTAATAGGCGGATCAAGCATTCTATTCAAGTACTCAAATGCTTGCTTAGGTTCACCGTAGAAATTAGCTAACATTAATTTTCTGAGATAATAAAAATCCTTTAGACTATCACCATGTAATAACTCATGATCTTCAGTGTGATGTTCATTCAAATAAGGTCCATTAAATTCGCAGGGTTCAGTTTTTACCGCATGCAGGTTATCTAAAAATTGCATCTCAATTTTTACTTGCATATTAAATGATTTATGTCTGATCGTGCTTATGAACTTATTGCATTCGACTAAACATTCAAGCAAATTGTATTTGAATGTACCATAGTAAATAAGATACCAATAAATGTTTACACCAGCGAGCTCGTATTCGCCAACGTTCATGCATTTTTTATATTGTTTTATCCCCTGTTTAATGAGGTAGGGAACTGGCTGTGACCAGGTTTGAAAAGTAATGTAGTACATCATCTCTGCATTAAGCATCAAGCTTGGATGTTTGTATCTTCTATCCTTTAATAATTCCATCCCAGCTTCGGCGAATCCAAGTCCCGCCTTATAATCTCCCATGAGATTGAACATTATAGCTGCTGCTTCAAAAAACCCAGGCGACAAGATTGTATTGCCATTTTCTCTAATTAACTTTAAAAATTGCAATGAAATGTAAACGAGTACTTGAGGTGTTAAAAAGGCCATGGCATTACCTGAACTTTTATTCATCACTCTCATTAAGGTCAACAACGTCCCACTGACCATGGGTAGTGATACATATTGCTTAGGTGGTATTTTGTAAAGTGATAACTTAAATTTTATAATAGTGTAAATAAGCCTCAAGTTGCTTAATTTCCTTGGGCAATCAATACCGAATTTATTTAACACTAGCCTTGTGATCTCCATTGCCTTTTCGGGTTTTCCTTCAGCTAAATAAGGTGAAATCAATATTTCATAAGCGTGAGAGATAGCTTCGTTGCTGCTATTGTCGTTAATCACCATTTCTGTGTATTCATGGATCAGCTTGTAGTTCTTGTTTAATAGAGAAGCCTCGCTCATCATGAGATAAATACTATTTAGAAAATCATGGCTTAAGTGAAGTGATTCATCTTTTGCTAAGTCAAGAATGTACTTAAAATAGCTAATAGCTGCTGCACTGGCATAGGATTCTAGTGCAGCTTTTCCAGCGAGCTTATTCAAAAATATGAGTTGTCTCTTCGCTTTGCTTGTCCTTAGTTTTGCGACTGATTTATTGAAATGGGTGACGATTGTATAAAGATTACTTTTAATGTTCCTTATCCCAGCGTTTTTTGTGAGAAATAATCCTGCTTGGTAGTGTAGATTTATTCGTTCTTCAAAAGAAAGCATTTCGTACGCAGCTTGCTGCAAACGATCATGAGAAAAACTATACGAAGCGCTTAGAAGATTGTTGCTTTGATCAGAGGTATAATTGTTGATGAAAACGTATTGGTTTGCTAGTAAAGATTTAAGTACATGCGAGGTGCTTGCGTGCGTTTTGCCGATCATTTTAGCTATGAGCTCGAGTTCAAAGGTGTTGCCTAGACATGCAGCTATTTTTAGTATGGTTTGGGCCTCATGAGGCAAGCTCAGTATTCGTGCTATCATTAAGTCGACGACATTGTCCGTCACTCTTTCCGTAGCGATTTTTTCTTTATCCCATGTCCACTGGTTGGATTCTATATCGAAATAAATGGTCCCCTTTTTATAGAGATATTGTAAGAACTGTTGAATGAAAAATGGATTACCATTTGTTTTCTGTAAACATGCTTGAGTCAAAAATTCCAACTTGTCAACTGGAGCATTGAATGTATCTCGTAATAGTTCAAAAATTGATTCTCTCTTTAATGTTTCAACGATGAATGATGATACACGAGATGTTTTATTTTTTATGTCATTGATTGTCAATATAAATGGATGGCCCTCTGAAACTTCATTATCTCTAAAAGCACATACAAGTAATAAATGAGCTGAGCTCTTTTCAAGGGATAGACCATCTAAGAGCTCAATTGATGCTTGATCTGCCCATTGCCAATCGTCTAAGAAAA
>JBGSSQ010000366.1:0-1783 GCA_041736975.1 Gammaproteobacteria bacterium | reverse complement strand
AGATGTGTCTCATTACGTTGATGAGTTAGCTGATCTTAGCCCGGATGCTGATGTAACCTTAATCGCTAAGAGTTTGTCAGATCGATTAAATGAAGCACAGACTGTGAACGCTCAACTTTATGCTCGTTATGGGCGTGTGATTGATGGAGAGGGAACATTGGGTAGCGATCTGAAAAGAGCTATGCGTTCACTTCAACAATGGGCAACGGGTTCTTCAAAAGCAGTTAAGCCTGGTTTCTAATTCTGGCAGCGCAGACTAAATTCTTCGAGTAAGCTAATCATATCTTTGTGCTGGTGAAGTCGTGCAACATCAAGTGCTGTTTGGCCGTCTGGGTATGTCTTTGCGTTTATTTTTGCGCCGGCTGTGATGAGCAAAGGCACTACTTCTATAGCGTTGTGTTGAGCTGCAAAGTGTAAGGGTGTCACCAATGCACGGTCAAGACAAGCGTTAGGATCTGCCCCGTTTTCTAATTCAGCACGAACTCGTTTGAGGTCGTTATGTATGACTGCTTCTATAAGGTTCACGATTATCCCCGTTCAAATGAATATAGAATATCTAGTCCGTTACCTTCCAAACTACTTTCAGATTGCAGAGACCAGTTGTCATTAAAGAAGTATCGTATTCTAAACACATTAGTATGATCAAGGATATCAAAACTATATTGTAGATAAAGCTTCGGAGAGAGATACCTTCCTAAAACAAAGGCAGTATGTTGGGTCGTGGTTTCAGGACTGGCCTTGTCTTTTTTCTCAAAAGAAGCCAGATCGAGTTCCGTCAAACCGAGTTTCTGCTCTAGTTGTGATTTGAAACGAGAGAATTTTCCACCGCCGCCTCCCATGCTCAAAGCGGTGGTTGCGCCTAGTAATGCTTTCCCGTTGAGTGAGTTGCCTGACACAGATGAGGTGGATTGGCCCAAAACCAGGTAGGAAAGAATATCACTTTGGGTAATGTTATCGGGTTCTGAAAAGAGGCTTAGGGTATGTTTTGCTAATGTCCCGCTAATATTAATACCTACAACTCGGTTTTTATCCCCACCAGTGATGGTTTTGATGGGGCCGCTTTGGCCAATGCGGCGTATCGCTCGGACATTCAGATTCGGATTGTTGATAGGGCCGCCAACAAAATTCAATGCCCCTCGTTCTACGCTGAGTGTTTGGCCACGAAATTCATATTTTCCCTGTGAGAGGGAGAGCCTTCCGAAGGCTGTGGTGGCGCCACCTGGTTGGTCATCAATTGTGATAGCACCCCTTAATTTTCCGCTTAAACCATTTGAGTCAATGCTGATATTATCACCCAGTTGTAGTTCTATTTGGCTGCTTAATTCAACTGGCTCAGATTCAGAAGGTTTGAGTGGGCTTTTTTGTCGGTAAGAAATTTCATCGGGTAGTTCTAAAGTATCGTTGTAATCGTAGGAGCGAAATCGACCTTTGGGAATAAAAACTTTTCCATTGAGAGTCATTACTCGGTCAATAATACTCATTTTCAAATCAGGCGTGGCGATAGCTACCACACCTGGTGTATCACTGACGAGTATGTTTTTGCCGATTAAGTGTAGTTGAGTATTCAGCTGCTTTTTAATGATTTGAGTAGTTCCCGATATTTTAAAGGAGCCGTCGCCAGCAGAGCCTGTGCCTTGGTAACTTAAAATACCTTCTCGTAGATTGGCATTGGCCGTCAAATTTTTCACCACGGCGTTAACATCAGGAATAGTTAATCCAGCTTTAGTGACAATAGCCGATGCTATTAGTGTCGGTTTTTTGAGAGTGCCACCGATAGTTCCAT
>JBGSSQ010000357.1:0-2018 GCA_041736975.1 Gammaproteobacteria bacterium | reverse complement strand
GGATGTTACCCCTACATAGCTAATCAACAACCGTATTGTCCAACATTATGTCCATGTTTTGCAAGGCATCTTCATAGCCACTCAAAACAGCCCGCAAACGCTGCTCCTCTAAGACATCATCGATCATTCGACGCAAGCCTTGTCGCATCTTTTTACTTATAACCAGTTTCTCAGGCTCATCAATAATGATTGAGTGCCCATCTTCATGAAAATCCTCGTCATCAAGGACATCTAGGGTATCTATGTCATCATGGCTCATTGCTAATTTCTCATCAGTTAAACAAACCTCAACAATGCCCCCCTCTTTGCGAGGGGGGCGACTTGACTAGTCACTATCCGATTGGTCAGAATTAGACTCGGAACTGGAAGAATCACTATCACTTTGAGTGCTGTCTGATTGATCAGAAGAACCCTGCGATTGATCTTGCTCATCAGTCTGAACTGAATCACCACCCGGCACGATGGCATGTTGCGCATCAGTGCCCTCTACAGCCTGTTGTTGGCTTGTCGAGTTATCTGCCAATCTGACTGCTGCCTTTTTATGCGTCGCTGCAAAACTAACGTTGCTTGCGCTTATAGCCAACAATATCCCTACTCCAACTGTTAACAGTTTCATCAAAGATTCTCCCTAAGTTAATACAATTCCGCATCAACGCTAGGCGCTGATTCGAGCTTAATATATGCTCATTTTGGGAATTTGACTACCCATTATTGACGCATAAAAATGATTGTAAACACCAGAAAAAGGTAAGAACGGAGGGCGTGAGGTATTATTTCGCTATGCTGGGGTAATCCTTATCTAAATCAATGGGGCATCTAGTCTTGGGTGACTACTTCACTTGTGTTCGCTGTTCTTTTCTTACTGAGGTCTTGCAAACGCGTAATTGATTTACGAGGATCGTACTGCAATGAAGCCGAAGCCGCTTTGCCGGCTTCCAACGTCGTGAAATAACATACTTTACGTGACACGGCGTTACTACGAATCGTATAGGAATCGCCGTAAGCGCGCTGCCCCTCAGTGGTATTGATTATCACTGCCACCTCATTATTTTTGATGAGGTCAACGATATTTGGGCGGCCTTCCATGACTTTGTTGACCACCTCATGAGGAACGCCCGCTTTAGCTAAAAGAGCTGCAGTGCCTCTTGTAGCAACAATATTAAATCCCATCGCACATAAATAACGTGACACCTCAACAGCACGCGGTTTATCTGCATTACGCACACTGATAAAAGCGAGTCCCGAACTCGGCATATGGATACCTGCGCCTAATAAACCTTTGGCAAAAGCTTCTTCAAAACTTGAGCCAATACCCATCACTTCACCTGTTGATTTCATCTCAGGCCCCAGAATCGGATCAACACCTGGAAATTTTGCAAAAGGAAAAACCGACAATTTTACGCTGTAATGTTGAGGGGTGACATTTTGAACATAGCCTTGCTCTACTAAACTGAGCCCCACCATACATTTTGCCGCTATTTTTGCTAAAGGGATTCCTGTGGCTTTCGCTACAAAAGGAATTGTACGCGAAGCTCTTGGATTGACTTCTAAAACATAAATAGTATCGCCGCGAACAGCAAACTGCGCATTCATTAATCCCACAACACCTAATTCCAGCGCCATATTCTTCATCTGCTCAACTAGCTTGTCTTGGATCTCTTGCGATAAACTGTAGGGCGGCAAAGAACATGCTGAGTCGCCAGAATGAATGCCGGCTTGCTCAATATGTTCCATAATCCCACCCACTAAAATATTTTTACCGTCACAAACGATATCAATATCGACTTCAGTGGCATCATCCACAAAATGATCGAGGAGCAGTGGACTTTCTGGTGTCACCTCAGTAGCAGCCTGCATATAACGTTGTAATTCTTTTTCGTTGTAAACAACCTTCATTGCCCTACCACCGAGGACATAAGAAGGGCGAACAACTAATGGGTAGGCGAATACATTGGCTAATCGTAATCCCTCTTCTACAGAACGTACTGTGCCGTTAGGAGGCTGTAGTATGCCTAATT
>JBGSSQ010000329.1:0-3293 GCA_041736975.1 Gammaproteobacteria bacterium | reverse complement strand
CCGGCCTTTGCGGCCAATAATATGGCAATGACCGTACTCATCCCAATAGCCAATATCTTTACTTTTGAAAACACGAACACAGCTTTGTCGGTCTTCGATAGTGATTTCGGGAAATCGTTTAGCTGTTAGTGCTGAATTGTTATAATACCCCCTTGCCAGACCAACGCCCGCTATAAAAACTTCGCCTTTTTGAGCATGCTTATAGGTGTTTTCTTTATCTTTGACTTTTTCAAGTATGAGTAGCTCTAGACCTGGTAAGGCATCTCCACAGCCCATTTTATCAACATGGGTACACTGACCCATACTGGTTGCAATAGTGACCTCAGCCGGGCCATAGCCGTCAAAAACACGCATTTTTTTGTTCTGCAGCCACTTATCCAGTACCTCTTGTTCGAGTTTTTCACCAGTACTGGTGATGGTATGAATGTTTGGAAATTGCTCAGGTTTTAAGACACTGAGTAGTGACGGTGTGAAAATGGCGATAGTGATTTGATGCTGTTGGTAGAATGTGGTGATTTCATCGGCGTTGCGTTTGCTGGTGGTTGGGACAATAGACAGCGTGGCTTTTGCCAGTAAGCTGATAAGGATTTCCATAATATGTGCATCAAAGCTGACGGCAGCAAACCATGGGAGGCGATCATGTTCAGTAATGCTCAGGGTGTCGATGTAGCCGCGTAAGCAGTTATAAAGGCCAATGTGCTCAATTTCGATGCCTTTAGGTTCGCCGGTAGTACCAGAAGTAAACGCGATATAAGCTAGGTCTCTGGGGTGTTGCGTTATAACTTTTGACTGAGCATGGGTAGGCGAGTTTGATGGCAGCTTGTCTAGCAGTAATACGGCCTGTTCTGGTTGGAATGGGTTGCTGTTGGCAATAATCAGGACTGGCTTAACCGTGGCGATAATCGATTGAACGGCAGGCAAGCCAAACTCGGGATCGGTATTTAATGACACAAAATGCGCGCCAACTTCCCAGGTTGCCAGCATAGAAACCACACTCCAGTAAGAGGGGGCAAGATAAAGTCCTATTGTGGTTCCTGGTGTAATGTTATTTGACAGTAAATAAGCCTTTAATCGTAGTACGTCTTTACGAAGTTGTGCATAGGTGTAGTGGCTGCCATCAGCAGTTACAGCAACCTTCTCTTTATATTCGGGTGCTTCGCAGATGTTGGCAACAACGCTGTGACAATAATGGAAAGGGTACGCAGCTGTCTGTTTTTCATTGAGTGTTTTCATTGGGCAATAGTACTTGATCACCCGAACAATGTGAAGTGTGGCTTCCTCGCTGAGTTTAGTTGACGAGGTCAAATTTTATTTTATTTTAGTTAAAACTAGGCTGTTCTTCGAGGGCGAGTTACCCGCCCTCAAACTACCCATCCCAGATTCATCTAGGATAGGCAGTTGAACAAAGCCCCCCCTCCCCGAGGGTTAGAGTCGCGTTACTGTGGGTAGTAATTAAAAACGTTAGCCTGTTTTTCATCGATTAGTTGTTGCGCAACTTGACAGAGGATGCTGATATACTTATTGACCATGGTTAAATCACTAGACTGGGCCCACATTGGCATTTTTATGCAGGTGTCATACAGTTGGTGTGACATTCTGCATTCACTTTTAGGGTCAGGGTCTTTGTTGTAAAGCTGTGGTAAATAGTGTGACGGGTGACGGTACAACTCCAGTTTCTCCTGTGGACAAGTGGATCCAGGTGTTTTGATCTCTTTTAATCCAGCTTGATGTAAGCGTTGTACAAAGTCATCACGGCAAATTCCGGCTTGATCCTCGTCTAGGTAAAAGGTAAAGGCATACCAAGCGGGTTGAGTATTATCGATATCAGGTAAGCGGATAAAAGGGATATTAGCTAAAGCCTGCCTAAACATGCCTGCATAGGTCCGTTTCCAGTTTAACCACTCATCTAAATGCTCCAATTGCTCATCGGCCATTGCTGCCGCTAGGGTAGTGATACGGTGTTTTAAGCCGAGTCCAGTGAGGGTAATTTGATGTAAAGGATGATCGGGCGGGGTTATTTGCAGCGAACGGTTGTTATATTGGCCTAATAGGTTGCAGCGAACTTCAATGTCTTTGTCATCCGTCAAGATCATGCCGCCCTCACCGCCAGAGATAATTTTTGGTCCATTGAAACTCCATGCCGCAGCAATTCCGAAGGTACCAACCAATTGGCCTTTATAGCGAGCGCCATGAGCGTGTGAGCAGTCTTCAAGTAAGGGCAGTTTGTTTTCTTTGCACAGCGCCACAATGCTATCCATTTCACAGGGAATACCCCATAAGTGTGTGATCATGGCCGCCTTGGTTCTAGTCGTCACTTTCTTGCGCATATCATCAGGATCAATATTGCCATTAGCTAAGCAATCAACAAAAACCGGTGTCGCACCTGTTTGCATCAAAGGGCTGATAGTGGCGTGAAAGGTATTGCTTGGCACCAACACTTCGTCACCTTGGTGTAGTTGCAGTGCAGAATACAGCGCGTGGATAGCACTAGTACCTGAATTAGTGCTGAGAGCATAACGACGGCCATGATAGCGTGCGAAATTCTGTTCAAATTGTTGAATGATTCCTGAGCAATTGTAACAAGAAATAGTTTCAGCAGTGACCTGCTCTAGTATGCGCGCTTTGGTTGTTTCAGTGATTAATGGCCAGATAAAATCAGGCGTGTTAACAGCTGTTTTTTCTACAGCAGCTAATTTGTGCTTTGAAGTATCTTGCTCATCACAAAGATCGGGGTTGTTGCGATCACGTTTCCCATGGCGTTGAATCGGGGGTGATAACAGCATCATCTTATGTTGTAATAAAGAGGACTTATACTGCAGCAGCTTTTCATTGGCTTGGTAGGCGGCTTCAATAACCCGAGTATGTTGGATGTGACTACGGTAGTCGGCTTCTAGCACTTTGATGTCACCTTGCAAATAATGAACAAAATGTTCAATCATGGCGATCAAAGGGTTTATACTCGGGGTGTCTTTTTTCTCAGTAGTATATTCTGGGCGGTTGTGAACATCATAAAACACAATTTTATCCGGCGTTAATTTGATGCAACCATTTTGTCCTTGCACAATGAGGCTTTCTCCAGTTTCAATGCTGACGCGACTTAAGAAAAATGAGCCAATGGTTTTTTGTTTGGGGTCACTGATGTTATTGAGGTATTCAAAAATTAAAAAAGTACTGTCTTCAACATTATAGTGTTGATTAGCTTTGCTGCCTTGTGTGTTTAAACAGTTGATATCGGCAGGTAAACCAAAAAACCATATCATAAGGTCAATGAAATGATACCCCATATCACTCAG
>JBGSSQ010000326.1:0-2411 GCA_041736975.1 Gammaproteobacteria bacterium | reverse complement strand
CCTCATCAGTTGATGGTGCACGTGGCGTTGGCATAAGAGATTTACTGACCTGTTCTGGTTTAACAGAGCCAGGTAAAAACCCGCCTAAAGGTTCTAATGAATAAGCGAGGGAATGAATGGCTAGTAAAATGGGTGTTAAGGTTAATCCCAAATGTTTAAAACGCATTCCTGATGTCCTTATCTAATACGTTGCTCTCGAGATCATCATATCTAAATATTTTGAACAGTTAAGTGGCTACTTATAGTTATGATAATGTGCTGACTGTGATCAAGATATGATTAAGGCTATGATAGTAACATAGATGTTTTAATAGCAAGGAAATCATGCATAAACGCCTGCCTATTTTCATCGGTTTTTTGCTTCTCGGTTTATTTGTTTGGCTGCAGCTTTATCCACCCTATTTAGTGCAATTATTTGTAGAACGATTAGAAAACCTCGGATATGACTTTCAACTTCGGACACAGGTGTTAAAAGGAAAAATCACTGCTTCAAATCCCGTAGTGATTGTTGATATTGATGATAAAAGCCTGAAAGCAGAAGGGCATTGGCCATGGCCCCGAAACAAACTCGCACACTTAGTTGAACAACTGAAACGACAAGGCGCTTCGGTCATCGCATTTGATATTCTTTTTGCAGAGGCAGAGGAGAATATTGCTATTCGACTTGACCAGAAACTTGCGAGTGAAAAGCTGCTCACGCCTGAATTCTCTGCATTACTCAAAAAAAGCCAAGCCTCATTTGATAATGACCAACGATTTGCCCAGAGCTTTCAAAATATGGCTATTGTCTTAGCCTTAGGATTCTTACCTCGTGCTATTTTTTCGAATACATTACCACCGCCGATCTTAAAGCTTGACCCTTCACACAGTAAGGAATTGGATCTGATCACAGGGATAGGCTATATCAGCAATATTCCTGTCATTCAGGCAGCATCTAAAACGAGTGGATTCATTAATATTTTTCCTGATAGTGATGGAATTGTTCGTAGAGCCCCTTTGATTATTGAATACAAAGATGGCATTTACCCTTCCTTAGCATTGCAATCGGTGCTGTCATTTTTAAACGAAAAAATAACACTTCAAACACCGATGTATAATCATCGTAAAGTGTTGGAAGGTGTTCAAGTTGGCACACAGACCATCACAACAGATCAATCTGGACAAGTTCTGATTCCATTTGTAGGCAGAAGTTATAGCTTTCCATTTTACTCAGCCACCGATGTGCTGCATGACAAAGTCGCAAGAGATGCGATGTTGGGTAAAATTGTTTTTGTGGGCACCACAGCGACAGGTCTGAGTGATATCAAACCGACCTCGATTGATAATTTATATCCTGGTGTTGAAATTCAGGCGACACTTGCTAATGGAATTTTAGCCAACCAGTTCTCGCATAAACCGGCATGGACATTGGCAGCAAACCTATTCATTACGGTAATCGTGGGATCACTAAGCGCAATTGCATTTCCATATTTTGGCCCACTGATTTTAAGCTTAGTGATTATGCTCATTCCACCAGCCCTATTGCTATTCAATAATTTTGTATGGGTGAGAACGAATTTAATCCTGTCATTTTTAATGCCCTCAATTTTGGTGCTTTTAATTGCATTCATGAATTTGATTTATGGTTATGTATTTGAAACAAGACGACGTGCACAACTTAAAAAAATGTTTGGACAATATGTTCCTGAAACTCATATCAACCAAATGTTAAGGAAAAAAAGTGACTTTGGATTATATGGATCTGATCGCGAGATGTCGGTGTTATTTGCAGATATTAGGAATTTCACAACGATCGCAGAAAATTTACCAGCTAATCAGCTAGTCGAATTATTAAATGCATATTTAACACCTATGACAGAAGTGATCTTTAACAATCGAGGGACGATTGATAAATATGTTGGTGATATGATCATGGCATTTTGGGGAGCACCTTTAAAGAATAAACACCACGCAAGACATGCAATCGAAACGAGTTTGGAGATGATCAAAAAATTACATGAGTGGCATGCAGAAAATGCTGGTAAGCAGTGGCCAGAGATTAACATAGGGATAGGAATTAATAGCGGGATTATGAGCGTGGGCGATATGGGATCAAAATATCGTCGAAATTATACAGTGTTAGGGGATGCAGTGAATCTTGCATCGCGGCTTGAAAGCTTAACAAAATTTTATGGGGTACATATCATCGTTTCTGAAAGCACCCAACATCACCAGTCAAAATTTGTATTTCGTCAATTAGATATCGTTAGAGTGAAGGGAAAAAAGAGAGGTATGGCTATCTATGAAGTGATAGGTAGACAGCATGAGGTGTCAGCGAAAGTGATGGAAGAGTTAACTAAACACCATCAAGGATTAAACTATTACTTCAAACAGGACTGGTCATCTGCAGAAAATATTTTTACTGAACTACT
>JBGSSQ010000323.1:0-6404 GCA_041736975.1 Gammaproteobacteria bacterium | reverse complement strand
AAAAGTTTGAAACTGTGCTATACTTAAAGTGAGCATTTTGGACGAGGGTTTGTAACTGAACTAGCAATAGGAAATGTTTAGGAAGTTGGTTTTGGAGGGTGGTGTGCAAGCCTGCCTTGAGTGGGAAGCCTAAAGTCTTTCATCTGACTACCGCTATGCCATAAGAGAGCTCAGCTGACGATCCTTGCCCGGGTGCTCATTTTTATTTTGTCTTTTATTATTCCAATCAGACGTGCATCTAACATACTCAGAAAATACTTGAGCAATAATGGTCAAGCAGGACCTTTTTAGGCGTGGTAATCTTGTTTTCGTTACTTAGGCGATAATGTGAGTAGGAGCAGAGTATGTACTACGATGATCGAATTGATAAGGTGATTGATTTCATTGGCGAGCACCTTGATGATGAACTTAGTTTAGATCAACTCAGCGGTATAGCATGCTTTTCAAAATATCATTTTCATCGCTTATTTACAGCTTATACAGGTTTATCTTTGCAGCAATATATTCGCTGGTTGCGACTCAAAAGGGCTGCGCACCAGCTGATAGTTGATAAAGAGAGTCCTATTATTAACATTGCAATCAATGCTGGCTTTGAATCTCATGAGTCATTTACCAGGGCTTTTAAGCAAGTGTGTGGGGTCAATCCCAGTGACTTTAGGCTTAAGTCTAGTTGGCAGGCCTGGGAGAAACCACCGTATTGTTTGCCTAAACTAAGAGAGAAAAGTATGAATGTTGTTATCAAAAGTTTGAGTGAGAGACGTTTAGCTGTAGTAGAGCACCGCGGCGATCCCAAAAAACTTGGTGAGAGTGTCAACAAGCTAATTCAGTGGGCAAAATCTCAACCGATGAACTTAAAGCCCCTTCCTGGAGAAGCCTTTGGATTTGCCTATGATGATCCAAAAACAACCGCAGCAGAGGATTTTCGCTATGATCTTGCTATTACCGTTCCGAAGGGACTAAAAGTGGATGGTGAGCTTGTAGAAAAGCAATTACCAGCCGGGCGCTATGCAGTAGTTATGCACAAAGGTTCACGCGACACGATCGCCGATACCGTTTACGCATTATATCGCGATTGGTTACCTCAATCTAAAGAAGAGCTTGGCGAATTACCCTGCATTTTTTGTTACTACAATTTCGATCACGAGGTCGCTGAAACAGAGTTGCTCACCGAGTGTTGGCTATTATTGAAGGATGGAAGGATGGGGTCAAGTCTGAAGTAATTGAGTAATTGCAATTTATTCATGTGACCTATTATTAGCCGACAATTACTTTTACTGTCGTATTGGCAAGGACTCCGTATGCCCTCAGTGCTTGTATAGCAAGCATCTACAATAGCGCTGAGTACCCAGTTAGTGGTACAATCAGGCTCTTGGTCTCCTTAAATAGTTTGCTCCCGCTATTGTATGCTCAGATATTGAGCAAAGGCCTGGTAGCAATAGAGTGGGGTGCATATTGTGGGTTTTATGAGCATACGGACATGTTTATACAAAGGATTTGGCGCGTTGCTACTCTCTATGGGGGTGGGGTGCGATCAGCAGGTGTGGAATAATCCACACGAGAACGACAGTGTTGATGCCAAAATAGGGTATGCCTCATTTTCTGAGCCTCCAAAAACATTGGATCCTGCAAAATCATACTCAGCAGATGAAGCACGATTTACCGGGCAAATTTACCAACCTGTACTCGAGTATGATTATCTTAAACGCCCCTATACTTTAGTTCCTTCAGTAGCGACTAGTTTGCCGCTCGTGCAGTATTTTGATAATGACGATAAGCCTCTGGCAGCCGACGCGCCGGTGGATCAGATTGCCTTTAGTCTTTATGAGATTGGTATCAATCCTAAAATCTACTATTATCCCCACCCAGGCTTCACGCGTGACCACAATGGACGCTATGTGTATCACAACGTAAAAGAAAGCGACCTTAAGCATATTGACTCACTTGATGATTTTCCGTTAACCAGCACACGAGAATGTTTGGCCGAAGATTATGTTTATGAAATTAAACGTTTGGCTGACCCGCGTATTTCATCACCTATTTTTGGTTTGATGTCTGAATATATTGTGGGCATGAAAGAGTTTCATGCTGAGATACTTGATAAAATGAAGAAAAAGCAACCTATTGATTTACGTAAGATGAATCTTGCTGGTGTGAAGGCTATTGATGCTTATCATTTTCAAATTAAGCTACGTGGTAAATATGCTCAGTTTACTTATTGGCTAGCAATGCCATTTTTTTCACCAATCCCATGGGAGGTTGACCGTTTTTATAATCAACCTGGTATGCGTAGGCATAATTTGAGCTTTGATTGGTTTCCAGTGGGGACCGGGCCATATTATTTGGCTGAAAACAATCCTAACGATAGAATGGTATTGCGCGCTAATCCATTTTATCGTCCTGAATTTTCTCCTTCAAGTAGCGATAATCCAAACGATATTAGTGCAGGTTATTTAATCGATGCTGGAAAAAAACTACCGTTAGTAGAGACGTTTATTTTTAGTTTATAAAAAGAAAGCATACCCCGCTGGAGTAAATTTTTGCAAGGCTATTATGATAGTTCGGCGATAGCATCTGATAGTTTCGATCAGGCAATCCAGACCGATAAAAATGGCGCGTTGGATTTAACGCCTGAAATGAAAGGGCTAGGTCTTAAATTAGAAGTCGTTGTGAGTCCCGGCATCTTTTATTTGGGATTCAATATGTTAGATCCGGTGGTGGGCGGCTCTGGAGAAAGAGCAAAAAAGCTGCGTCAAGCCGTTTCTGCAGTAATCGATTTTGAAGAATACATTGCCATTTTTAATAATGGTCGAGGTTTGCCTGCGCAAGGTCCTATACCACCAGGCATTTTTGGATATCATGATGATATTAATCCTATAACACGCAATAGACTGGAAGAAGCAAAAGCGTTATTGGCTCAAGCTGGCTATGCAAATGGTAGGGATCAGAATAATGGGCAGCCCTTGCTGTTGCACTATGATGTGCCATCATCAAGTGGCCCTGATGATAAGTCGCGTTTTGATTGGATGCGCAAACAATTTGCAAAATTGGGGATTCAGCTGGATATCCGTAGCACTGATTATAATCGTTTTCAAGAAAAAATGCGGACTGGGGCTGAACAGATCTATATGTGGCGTTGGAATGCTGATTACCCAGATCCAGAAAACTTTCTGTTTCTACTTTATGGCCCCAACGGTAAAGTGAAGTTTCATGGTGAAAATGCATCGAATTATACAAACCCAGAGTATGACCGATTATTTAAAATAATGAAGGATATGCCTGACTCGCCTGAGCGTGATGATATCATTGCTAAAATGATTGCTATCGTTCGTCAGGATGCACCTTGGGTATTTGGTTTTTTTCCTAAAGAATATGTGCTCAATCAACAGTGGGTGGGATCTCCCAAGCTGAATCCTATGGCCAATGGTAATTTAAAACATATGAATATTAATGTGGAGCTTAGGCACCAATTGATCGAGAAGTGGAATAAGCCGAGGCTTTGGCCTATCGGTCTCATCATCGGATTATTAGCCTTGATGCTGGTGCCAGTAGTCATTAGTTATCGTCGCCGCGAGCGATCAGCTGTCAAAGGGAGTGTTTAAGCGTGTTTTCCTATATTATTCGTCGAATTATTTTCGCTGTTCCCATATTAATCGGTGTTAATATCCTCACATTTTTTCTGTTTTTTGTCGTGAACTCACCCGATGATATGGCGCGAATGCGCTTAGGCTCAAAGCATGTTACTCAGGTTGAAATAGAGTCATGGAAAAAAAACATGGGTTATGATAAGCCGCTTTTTTATAACACTACACAACCTGGTCTTTCTAAATTGACAGACACTCTTTTCGTCAGAAAATCTTTAAGTTTATTTGCCTTTCAATTTGGCGCTTCGGTAGGTGGTCGCGATATCGCTAGCGATATATTTGAGCGTATGTGGCCATCTTTGTCTATTGCAATTCCTGTTTTATTGGTTGGGTTATTTTTTAATATTACCTTGGCTATGATGATGGCATTTTTTCGTGGCAGCTATCTTGATATTAGCGGTGTCACAATTTGTGTGATATTGATGTCAATATCTTCATTGTTTTACATTATGGGCGGTCAATTTATTTTTGCTAAACTGCTAAAGTTAGTGCCGATTTCAGGTTATGAAACCGGAGTAGACGCGTTTAAGTTTGTGATTTTGCCGGTTATTATCGGGGTTGTCAGTGGGCTGGGTTCAGGGGCTCGTTGGTATAGAACGATTTTTTTGGAAGAGATTAACAAGGATTATGTTCGTACAGCACGTGCGAAAGGTTTGTCTGAACAAGCTGTATTATTTCGTCACATACTGAAAAATGCGATGATTCCCATTTTGACAGGTGTAGTTGCTATTCTCCCCTTATTATTCATGGGAAGCTTAATTTTAGAGTCATTTTTCGGTATTCCAGGTTTGGGTAGCTATACCCTTGATGCCATACGTACTCAAGATTTTGATATCGTTAGGGTGATGGTGTATCTGGGTACCTTGTTGTATATTCTTGGGTTGGTGCTGACCGACATTTCTTATACGCTGGTTGATCCGAGAGTTAGATTGCAGTGAGACTAATGGAATCATCAAGAATGAACTCGCTCAAGTGCACTGCTTTTTGCCGTGCTCAAGCTTTATACACGAATTTACCCGTTGTCAAATATTTTACCGCCGTGGCAGTAAATAGAAGTAGTATGAACGCATTTATTCAATCAGTCGCTGAGTTCATTTAAGAATTTATAATTATTTTTTGCATCCCAGTTAACACTCCACATCATAATTCCACCTAGCTCTGGATAGGTTTTAGTTGGTTTGTATGACGCACATTGAGTACCTGTTTTTAGGCATTTTATCGCATTTTTAACAACGTCTGGGCTTGCATAACCGCTGTTGGCTGCTTTTTTAGTGGCGGCTAAACCCACGACATACAGTGACTCTGGATTTTTTATACCTCTTTTACGCCAGGTTTGAATGGTGCTGTCTGCTTGAGAGACAATGAAATCTTGGGTTCCTGGAGAGTAGCAGGGGCTGCGAGGTTTAAAACTACGCTTACAGCTGGTGTTGTAGAGTTGTACTGAGACAGCATCAATCAGATCTTCGCTAATTAATGGATCGTATTTTCCTTGGGATATTTGCCAGTTGACGTCAATGGCTTCGGGCGCCAGTGTAATGAAAAGGTGCTTGCCTTTTTGTGAGAAGTCGCTTAACAAGGTGCGGGTGACGTCCAGAAGATGGTTGGTGATTGTGCGATTTAAATCGCCTTCAAGATCATAGTCAACACCATTAAAACCATATTCATCGATTATTTTTTCTAAAGAGAGCAGAAAGTTATTGGCTTTTTTTTCATCATCAACGCGGAAATAACTATTCATGCCGCCGAGTGATAATATGACTTTTACCCCATGATGTTGCAGTGTTTTAATGTCATCTTTAAAGCGTGCCAGACCATCTGGCATGGCTTTATAAGGAGGGCCTTGTAGCGTGAATTTAACATTACCATTCGGGCTAACGCTGGCAAAAGCGATGGTAACAACATTGTATTGATCAGGGAGGTCGATTAAGCGCATTGCTGAAGTGGCGGAGTTTTTGAAATTCTGCCAATAACCAATAGCGAAAGGTTCATAATGAAATACGCTGCTGGATTTATCTGTCTTAGTCGCTTCTGCACAAACTATTGAGCTGGTGAGTAGTAGAGTGGAGGCTAATGCCATTATAATTTGGGACTTGATCATGATTCTCATTAATCCATTAAGTTTGTAGTCCTGCACGCACTAAGTGCAATGTGCGTTCGCCACAGTGTTCACTAATCATCTGCTTTGCCGCCGTTCTTAATCGGATGGCTTCGTTAAACTCTTGGCTTTCGGGGTAAATGGGTTCGCCAATCCAGGCGTAGAGGCCGGCGGGCGAAAAGAGTTTATTGCTGCCGGTTAAAACAGCACGTGTTCCTTTTATTGCAATGGGGCAAATTGGTGTATTGGTTTCGGCGGCAAGTTTAAATGCACCGAGCTTGAAAGGTAGAAGTCCAACGGAGGCGGAAAAGGTCCCTTCAGGAAAAATAAGAATAGAATCTTTTTCATCTAATGCTTGTTTAATTAGGCCCATATCTTGAAGGCTGTTGGCAAAATCAAGTCGGTCAACTGTTAGATGGCGCAGATGTTTGGCGAAAGATCTCAGTAGTCTGCCGTTTAATATCTCTTTTTTCCCTACGAAGCGTACGCCGGGTGGTAATAAAGATATTAGGAATAGGGTGTCAACATAACTGGCGTGATTGCAAACATAGATCATCGGTTGTTTGGCTTTGGGGAGCTTTTCTCCTGAAATTTTGATTGGGCAGGCAACAAGAAAGAAAAAAAGTTTTGCCCAATATTTAGATACAACCGATGCCGAATGTGACGGT
>JBGSSQ010000311.1:0-12084 GCA_041736975.1 Gammaproteobacteria bacterium | reverse complement strand
AAGTTAACTGAATGAGCGTGTATATCAAAAACCTGTACTTTGACGCCTTGATATTTAGATTGAAGGCCTGAAATAGCCACCTGCAATTTCTGGTTGTGCATGTTAGTAAGATCGGTGACATTTTGTGTCATGCCACCGGTCAGGCCTTGTGGTGATTTAGCAATCTCCGGGATATTCATCACCAGAAAGTTTTTACCGCCTTTAGCGATTAATCGTTGAATATTATATTCAATATTAGATACCACATTGGAAGTAGTACGAGCAACATTCTCAGCACCATACAAATAATCATTACTGCCAATCCAGATAACAAATAAGGTGTTAGATCGATCTTTGAAACTTGAGCGCAACAAATAATCAGCGACACCACCAGACAATGTGGTCGGAAAATAGCCTTTAAAAGGACTGTGCAATAAAGTGGTCGCTCCACCTACCGCATAATTGTCATAGCGAACGTTGTTATTTTCGCTGTAATAAGCCGCTAGATTCTCAGCCCACGTTGTACCATTGGTGAAACGGCCGTCGTAATAAGGGGGGGATTTGGGCACGAGGCGAAAAGCAGCCTTATAGAAGTTACCATCATCAGTGAGGCTATCGCCAAAAAAGATGATCTCATTGAAGCTTAAATCAACCGCCAACGATTTTAATGGCAGGCACAAGGCCACCAACATTAAGCCAATTTTGGCAATTAAGTTGTTTCTCAACATGTTTCTAGCTCCGGGCTTTGAACAATTCCACGCATTATGGGTGGAATCCATTTTTATAATATGCCATATTATTAAATAAAGATCAAGCCGAGTGATGCGGTCAGGTCTAACATTGCACAGCGAGTCCATGTAAACTTATTTCATTTCAAACAACCAAAAGCAGCCGCTACACCGTCCAGCAAGCACTTGACAGTAATTACTTATTATAGTATACTTTTCACTTAAAAACGTAAATTCATCCAGAATTCAACCTAATAGAGGCATTCACATGAAAATTAACAGTGATAATAACGATAGTTCGAGTTTAGCTACGGATACTCTAGCCTCCCGTGTTGAAACTATGGATCTGCAAAGAAACCAATTAGAATCATTACTAACAGAACATGCAAAAGCAACAACAGAAAGAGATTCATTGAAAACCGACGTACAATCTTTGCGACAACAGCTTGCTAATGTTTCTGCTGAACGCGACCTCTTACAAAGCGAAAATCAATCACTGCGTCGCGAATTGGACGCACAGTTGTTAGCTAACCATGAAACAAATAGATTAAGAGCGCCAACTGAAAAGGCATCGCCTTCACCAAAAAATTTGCAACCGGGTCCAGGACCTATTCAATATGCTATGTTTCAAACAGCACCAGCGACGGTGAAAAAAGCAAAGGTTCAGACAACTCACATACCGAGACTTGGTGATACAAATCGGGTGGTAAAGCATCGACGAATTTAGTCGATGTACTGGCAATGAATCTTTGTGTCACTGGGTACAATTAGCTGGTTTTTTAGGAAACTTAATAACTACAAGGGGATTTTTGACTTAAAACCCAGTTCGGAGAGTAGGGTGCATTGTTAGAAATAAAAATCAGAATAATTGAACAAATATGTCGGATTGCAATACTAAGATGACCCAGTAGATACCCGTCGCTGACTATCACATTATTAACGTAGATCCAGCATTGGCAATGCCTTTCATAGAGCCCCCCCTGATCAGTGGTTTGGCAATCCATATCGAACCAATCCCACACAGGGCACTGACAACCAATGAGACAGCGTCGCTACAATCTCATCAGAAAACCCAATATCAGGCGTCAGACAATTGGCTATCCAGCCTACCAACGGGACTTGCATCTGGCTAATACTTTGCGCTGTTAGAATGGCGTGATTGATGCATCCCAATTTAATCCCTACCACTAAGATTGCGGGGATCTTAAGTACAGCAATAGCCTGTGAAAATAGCTCATGGTCATTAAGTGGCACAGACCATCCCCCCACTCCCTCAACGATGTTGATATCGGCTTCGGGGACTAAGGATTCGGTGATCAAATCGACCAAATTGCTGACTGAAAGATAGACGCCCTGCTTTTTTGCTGCTAGATGTGGCGCTATAGGATCTAAGAAGGCTACAGGATTTACCTGCTGATAAGGTTTTTTTATTGATGAGTGCTTTTGCAAGGCTAAAGCGTCGGCATTGACTAACCGACCGGCTTCGTCCTGTTGGCTGCCAGAGGCAATGGGCTTCATGGCAAATGTAGAATAGCCCTGTTTACTAAAGCCCTTTAGTAAAGAAACAGCCACGTGAGTTTTTCCTACTGAGGTGTCTGTGCCCGTTATGAACAGTGAATTCATTGCTATACCGCCTGTTTTTTTGCTATAAAAATCCCAACGCTATAGGTTAGAGTCTTCACATGTTCGTTAACGAAAATAGGGCCCACCGCTGTCTTTGGCTGATTTTTCTTCAACAAACAGTTTGCCCCAACAGATTTTATAGACTTAATTGCTTCAATTTGACTGCTAAACTCCTCTACAAAAAAACCTTTTCGTGGAAAATAATCTCATAGCATGACTTGCTAATGATACCCAACGTTTCTTCCATGGTATAAAAAATATTTTTAAAATGCTCTGTCATCTCAGGAAAATTATCGGCCATTGGTGTTGTAAAAACACAATAACCAGAACTTCGCAGGTAACAATAAAATATGCCAAGTGTTTTCTTCAGGTTCATAGACCACTGCAGCCCCATATTGCAAAAGACCAGATCCAGATAACCTTTAGGGAATATTTCCATATCAAAATCTGACAGCACAAATTGAACGCCTTGATTTTCTAATTTCTCCTTTGCCAAAATCAACAGTTTTTCTGAAAAGTCTATTGCATAAATTCTTTTATATGAAAACGAATCCACTATATATTGTGTACTCAAACCAATACCACAAGCGAAATCAGCGACGTTGCCATACTCGTGACGGTACTCTTTTAGCTTCTCAGTAGCGCGCTCACATATTTTATTTTGCACAGAACAGTTATTATCATAGGTTTTCCACGCTTTGTTAAAGCAAATCTTAATTTTATTTTTTTCCACATGATTCATCGACTTCGGATCTCACGTTTTAGTACTTGATCAACTTGCCAAATTGAGACAATAGACTTTCGATTTGCTGCTCTGTATGATGGCAATTTATGGAAACACGTATTCTCGCTGAATGCTGAGGAACAGTGGGCGGCCTTATACAGGACACATAATATCCATTTTTGAGCATATTTTCTTGAATAAACTCGGCTTTTTGATTATCAGCCACGATAATAGAACGAATAGGAGTGACATCCGATGACACCACCTCACAGCCATGTACCATCGCGCACTCATTAAAATATTGAATATTTTCTATCAAGGTTTGCCTTCGCCAATTTTCAGCTATTAATACATCTAATGTTACCTTCAGGGCTGAGGCAATAGCCGGCGGCAAGGCTATAGAATATCGATAGGTTCTTGCAAATTGTAAGATAGCCTCGATAATAGTATTATTTCCTGCTACAATTTGAACATGTGATCTTCGCCAACACTACAAACGACGTCATCGTGCGCCTTTCTCAACAACTGACTAGTCTTATGCACAATCTTAACAAAGTCTTTTATGCTAGCGAGGGTTCCTGCGCAATTGAAATTGCTCTAAAAATGAGTCTGCATTCACGAGTCAATTGCGGTGAAAACCAACGCAATCAATTTGTCGCCCTTAAACAAGGTTATCATGGTGAAACACTAGGCGCACTTAGCGTCAGTGATTTGGGACTATATCGAAAACCCTACGAATCGCTGCTATTTAGGACTCAATTTATTGAGCCGGCTTACGTATCAGGAACTAAAGATATACGTTGGAATGATGCCAAAACAGAGTGGCTCTGCATAGAAAGTCAGCTTGAACCCATAGCGAATACTATTACTGCTATTATTTTCGAGCCCATTTTGCAGGGTGCGGGTGGTATGAAAATTTATAGCCAAGACTTCCTATCACAACTCGGGCGCTTCGCAAAATACCATAATATTCACCTAATCGCTGATGAAATTATGACCGGCATAGGTAGAACAGGTAAGATGCTAGCATGCGAACACGCCAAAATAACACCAGATTTCTTATGTTTATCCAAAGGCCTTACCTCCGGTAACTTACCACTTAGCGCAGTGATAACCACCGATATTATTTACAATATGTTTTATGATGATCATGAAACAAACAAAGCTTTTCTTCACTCACACACATATTCTGGCAATGCCTTGGCTGCCAGTGTTGCCGTTGCTACTCTAGACATTATCACCGATCTAAATCTTTGCTCACGTGCCCAGCAACTACAGGAGATCATGATTAAAAACCTTGAAGAAATCTCGCGAAAAACAGGTAGGCTCAAAAATATTCGGGGTATAGGTGCGGTAGTAGCAGCGGATTTGATTGTTAAAGACAGCGAACAAAGACTGGGATATCGCATTTACCATGAGGCTGTTAAGCATGGCGCATTACTGCGCCCCTTAGGAAACACTCTGTACTGGCTACCGCCACTCACCATCACGCTAAACACCTTAGAAGACCTAAAAAACATTACTCTGCAGGCAATTCAAGCTGTTTGCCGTGTTTAAGATTGACTCTTTACCGCGTAACCTGACTATCATACGGATCAAACCCTGAGCGGGTGAAAAGGCTGCAAAGAAAGTTATTCAGCAGGCCTAATAAATTGCTGGGGGGGCTTATGCCGCGCGAGCAAGACACTACCGTTTTCCGGAGCATTATCCGTAAATCAATAGCGTTTTCCGGATAAAGCTCCGGAAAACATGATCCAAGCTGTTGACCAGAGGGTATTTATGGACTACACTCCAGAAATCGATATTAATTTTCGGAGTTGCCCCGCATGTATCAACGTTTGCTGAACCTGCCTAAGAATCGCAGTTTTTTCCTATTTGGTGCTCGGAACACGGGGAAAAGCACCCTCATCGAAGCACAATTCACTACTGACCACTGCATCTGGTTCGATTTACTCGACACCTCGCTACAAGAAAAGTTTTTAGTCAACCCAGAGGAATTATTTGATATTGTCAAAGGGTTACCTCCGGAGATCACTCATGTTGTCATTGACGAAGTGCAGAAGGTACCGAAATTACTGGATGTTGTGCAACGACTTTTGAAAAAGAAAGATAAATATTTTATATTAACTGGCTCCAGTGCTCGTAAGTTGAAACGTGGCGGAGCAAATTTATTGGCTGGACGCGCCTTTGTTTATCATTTATTCCCACTGAGCTTTACTGAGATCGGTAACGACTTTGATCTTGCTAGAGCGCTAAGTTGGGGAACCTTACCCGAAATAATCGATTTCTCTACTGATCAAGAGCGTCATGAATTATTAACGGCTTATGCACATACCTACTTAAGAGAAGAGATTTGGGAAGAGCAATTTGTTAAAACCTTGGCCCCCTTTCGAAAATTTTTAGAAGTAGCAGCACAAAGCAATGGAAAAATTATTAACTTCGCAAAAATAGCTAAAGAAGTAGGTGTTGATGACAAAACCGCAAAAGCCTACTTTGAACTTTTGGAAGACACTCTCATCGGTTTTTTTCTTGAGCCCCATCATAATTCAATCAGAAAGCAAGTAAGCGGCAAGCCTAAATTCTATTTTTTGGATACGGGGTTAACACGTGCATTAGCAAGGCAACTAGACATTCCACTCAGACCTGGAACTAATGCTTATGGAAATGCTTTTGAACATTATATTATTACCGAAATTATCCGCTTAGCCTCATACTTACGACACCAATATAAATTCAGTTATTTGCGCACAATAAACGATGTTGAAGTGGATATCATTATTGAGAGACCAGGCAAAAACACACTATACATCGAAATTAAAAGCACAGATAGCATCCAAGAGAACATGTTGACTTACTTTAAAAAAATTACCGGTTCAGTTAAGGATATTGAAGCAATCTGCTTATCAAATGACCCTTATGCCAAAAAGTTCGATCATGTATTAGCGATACCGTGGAAAGAGGGTATTAAGAAAATATTTGACCACGAAATAAGTGATTAACTTTCAATTATCAAATAAAATCTTCTTTACACGCTGATATTGAATTGAAACACCTTATATACCATACTCAGATGAACGCCGATCTTTCACTGGCAGATCTTCGTCTCGAAGCTTGTGGACACCCGTTATAAAGGGCACCTTGAGCCAATAACTGAAATGGTATTTGTTCTTTTTTGTTTTTTTCGCGTATCCCTGAATACTCTTGCCGTAAGAGTAGCCATCGAATTAATGTTAAGTTGCTAGACATACAAGCATAATGTTGCAATGTATTACCATCATCATCATCAACGCCCTCCAATATTGCATCACCGTACCCATTAACAAGTTTTTTAAGAAAATGTAGTTGACCAGCGGAGGCTGCTGCCTGTGCGATAGTGGTATTCTTGATATTCACTGGTAGGATATATTTTTTCATCGATGTTTTTTTTGTTATTATATCCATACACACTGATTCTTTTGCATCATAATGTGGCTTTTAACTAGATAGTCCCTCAGCTCGCAAAAAGCAGTCCAGTCTCCACTTTTTGCTGCAGCATGCAAAATTGTATTGCCAAGTAGGTCTCTTTTATCTAGGCTTAATTCAGTGTCTAAATCGCGCACTGCAGATAATAAGCGAGAATGCCGACTTTCAACTAACTCATGCAACAGGGGGCGTCCATTTTCAGGCAAGGGATCACGTAGAGAGCCCCAGTTATATTCCACTATCTGTTTTATGGCCTCTAAATTTCCGTTGTAAGCCGCACAACTCAACAAAGTAGCATTATCCAAAGAAATTTCTCTAGGATCGAGATTGTACGTCGTCAATAGATTATTGACGATGTCCATCTTTGCACAACCAGCTGCGGATAAAATGATGCGAAATTGATTTTCCCTCTCTAAGGGCAGCGTTATTGTTTGCTGTGTAGTCAGGTAATCATAGACTTCCCATGCCGCTGACGTTGCCGCTTCGGTACGCACACAACCCAAGGTGGTGCTCACCCAATCCCTATTAAATATTCCAGCATCTCAACCTGATCAGCTTTTACGGCCAGGGTACACAAATTACTTGCCGACGTATCTGCAAACCCATTTTCTTGCCAATGCAGGTCATAACTGTATTGTGTCACAAACCACTTCAGTAGTTCGACTTGACCAAATGCAATGATTAATTTGATATATAAATAGTCTGGATCCCGATCAGCAGAAAATTCAGGCTCATACTGGCTAAGCCAATCCTCCAACAAACCAGCATGACCACCGGCGGCATAAAAATGCCCTACTTTCGCCCCGTTATAACCCAGTTTTGTGCCACTCTTTTGGCCTAATAGCTCAGTCACAGCACTCTGGAGCCCTAATATCGCCTCAGTCACTTTAGGGTATTTTGTTCGCTATTTTGCCACTGTAACACACGCCAAACGTGCTTTCAAGCCCAACACACTATTTATTGACTAATTTTAACTATATTAGACGATATATGCGCAAACAAACCAGGTATAAAGATGATAATTAAAGATGGGATGGCAAATTCATTGTTTTATGCAAAGATTATGTGTATACAGGCATTATTCGTAACAACAAAATGGATAGCTCAATGTTATTAACTAATTTTGCACTTACCATATACTAGAAGACACTCTGATTGGCTTCATGCTGGAAGGTTACACAAGATCAAAAAGATGAGCCTGTAACCTCCTGACTAAAGCGACTCCCCTTAAGAATTTCTTAATAAAGATATTATAGAATACTAATTTTCATTCTCTATAAGAGGCAAGGCACCATGCAAAAACAGTTATTCCAATTAATCGAGCAACTCAATACTCAAGCCCGCACTGACGCACTATCCTATATTACATCCATCCAAGACAGTCAACCTGATGCCGTTGAATTTAGACAGCAGAGCTATCTTTATAAAACTGGCGTCTCTATAGATAGCGAAGTGGACTCCGTAGCCGTTTTGCAAAAAATCGAATCTTTACTTTCCAGCAACGACAGCATCGATATTAATTCAGGCCTAAAAGCCGATGACTGGTACAAACCTATTATCGCAGCGGTACGAACGGGCAATTTGCAGCTAGTCAAATTATTGATTGAGCATGGCGCAACGATTAGCCAGAAAGCGATTGAAGACAGCATTACTGCGCCTCATATTTTCAATTATTTTCTTGATAAAAGCCAAAATGATCACGTATTAAAAAAGATTTTTCATAAGCTGCCTCTTTATTTTGAAGCGATGGAATTTGAGCACAAGAAAAACCCCGTGTTACTTAAGCTAACTAAAGAGAGCGAACATTTACTGCAAGGCCAAGTTAATCAGACTTTAGATAAAGAAAATGCCGCTGAAGAGGATAGTTATAGCAAAAACATACCCGATTCCCTACTACTAAATATCTTTGGATTACTATCGGATAGAGAAAGAAATCCAGTAAGTTTAGTGTGTCTTCGTTGGCATAGGTTAACGAATGATCAACGACTTTGGAACCCCCTAGTTAAGCCAGAATTTAGAGGCGAAAATGCCAAACTTAATTTTTTTGATACTGCCGGAGCGCGAGCCAATCAAGCTTATCTTTTTCAGTTAATCGCTAGACTGGATGCTAATGAATGTAAGCGTCTGACAGAACAATATTTTTCTGGACCAACTGATCAACAACATCAGTTTTATGCCCATCAATTCTATTCAAATACCGGGTTACCAATAAGCGCACACATTGATGAACGCCAAACACTTAAGGAATTAAAATATGTGATCAAGTTTAGTCGTCTAGTTGACATCAATCTTGGCAAAAACAATCCAAATGATTTTTTTACGCCACTTATTGCAGCCATACGCACCAATAATCCTGCCGTTGTGCAATTGCTGGTTAGCTGCGACGCTCAAATCACTAACGACGCCATTAGAAATAGTCTTACAAACAGTGATGTCTTTAATTACCTGATTGACGCCTGCCCTAATACCTACCAAAGCGTTGATCGCTTTAGAAATATCGCGGAAGATTTTGAAATGATGAAACATGAAATTCAGGATAAGCCTGATGATTTAGCGTTGCTTTTGGAATGTGAAAGTTTGTTTCACATGCGCCACGAAACGTCGAAGGGGTCAAATCTTAACTAATAGACATATAAAAATCTTGGGGCTCAATTTGTCTATTTGTTAAGATTTGACCCCTTCACCTTCACCTCTAGATGAGTGAAAACAACGCAGTAAATGAAAAGATTGCGTTGAGGACTGCCCATAAGAGAGCGATACTGACGCCCTTATAGTAGGATATGGCTGAATACACGGTCAAAACCACACCACCCAACAGATAGATAATGGGATTTAATGTCGCGTAACCTAAACCTAAGAATACCAGACCGGCAACACCCAATAGGCTATGGCTGGATTGCAAAAGACCGCGATAATACAGGTATACAATAGAAAACAGGCTGAGCACTAAGGGAACCGCCATTTTTAATGCGCCATGCTCGGGGAGATAGGCTAGGAAGGCACTAACGATCACTACCACTTCTAGGGCTATAAAATATTCAGCTTTCTCAAGAGCGGCTGACATCAGCAACAATATGCCACATCCCAGATACAGATGTTTTTGCATCATGGTTTCTGGGTAAAGATTTCCAACTATCGCAAACAGGAGGCCGATTATGCCAAGATTGATGGAAGTCCACTTAACACTGGGTTTTTTCAGTGGCATTGTATCTGAGATCTCCATTATTCGGCCCTTTTTCAATGAGTATAGGCGCGGATTCTAGCACAGCAACTACCCTGCACTCAAATAAATTTCTGCAGCTTCTAGGGCCTAGAGGGGGGGCAGTCATGAGTAGGCATGCGCCATTCTATACTTTATTAGTTCCGCCTCAACCTGCGGTGTCGGCAGGAATGCCAAAAATAACCACTGTTAAGGCAACGAGAAAAAGCGCGCCATACCAGATAACCCTTACTTTTCGTGCTTTCACATCAGGAGCCACCCAAGCGACTACAACCGCTACAACACACTCCAGAGCATAAAACAGGGCAAACGCACGACTAGCCAAGGCAATTATGTGAAAAACATTCACCAACCAGGTCAGCAAGACTCCCACCAGAGCAATCAATAAATAGGCGCGGGCACGAGTCAGCTTCTTCCCGGAAATCTCAAATAGCAGGCCCGCACTGCCAATAGAATCTGCAATAGCGGCTGACGCTTGGGCGAAAACGGCTCCCCCAATTAACATCATAGGCAAAATTGTGGCAATGCCTTGTAAGAAGGTTGTGACAGCGGCAATATCGACTCTATTGAAATGCACATCAACCACTGTAGCTGACAGTGCGAAAAAGCCGATATAAATAGCGCCAGAAATAAGCTGGGCATTACGCATTGTCCTGATACGCAAAGAGGGTGGGTAAACCCCTTTCAAAAATCGAGAGGTTTCAAATCCTTGCACAACGATGAGTAGGCCAAGTATCACACCGGTGGAATGCCAGGTGAAGGGAGGGCCTTGTGCAAATGAGGGCCACTGCCACTTGATTAAAAGCTCAGCATTGAAGATGAGAAGAGACACCAAAACGGCGGCGATGACCGCAAGTTTTAAACCAACCGTGTATTCTTCCAACGCCTCTAACTTATGTAGTCCGCGCCAAAAACCATAAACACCTATAAACACTAGTACGGCAGTCGTCAGCATCCTCCCCAAGTCAGGATCAACTATACCGAACCCCTTTAGTACGAAGGCTGTCAGCAGTGTTATGTAATAGGTTACCGAAATAAAATACGCAAACGCCAGGACAACATGCCCCAATCGCTCCAGTATTAATAAGCTTTTCGGCTTTTTAGCATCAAAGAGAGGCTCTCCATGAGCAATATTAAAACGCAATACACTGCCTAGCGCGTAAGACAACGCGATGAGTAGCAACATGGGAAATACAGCGTAGCTACCCGCAACGATAGTCAAAAGTGGTAGAGAAATTAAAAATCCTGAGCCAATAATGGAAGCCAAAGGCGTCGCTGTCGCACACCAAGCATCAGAGGCACGCACACGCGGTGACAATAAGATGGCAGCAACAATGACAAATGTGGCAAAAGCGATCAAGTTTATCATATCAAGTCAGGCCCCATCCTTGGCTGTATAATCAATGTAACGCAGCTTTTAGCGGCAATTGATCAACGATTTTGGCCTCAATGATCAGTAATTCATTTAAGCGTGGCAAGATGGTTTCTGAGTCGCAATATTGCTTTGCCAGATCAAGAAATAAAATATAATGTCTAGCTTCTGACTCGGCTATTTTACTATAAAAATCTTTTAAGCGATTGTCAGATAGCGCCTCTGCCACTAAACCGAAACGTTCAGCGCCCCGTTTTTCAATGATACTAGCCAAAAGCAGGCGATCGAGAAGGTATTCTTCAGAGCCACGTCGCTGCGCTTGGCGCAATTGGTTAACGTAGGGATCTTTTTCATCAGCGGGCAGGGTTAATTCTCGCTCTTGGATATGGCTCATTACTGCCTTAAAATGCAGCAACTCTTCGATGGCCAGTTCTGTCATCGCTTTGACCAGGGCCTGTTTATCCGGGTAATGCAGTAGCATAGACATGGCCATACTCGAGGCTTTGCGCTCGCAAGCTGCGTGATCCAGCAAAAAGGCATCAAAGTTAGAGAGCACCGTTTGCGTCCAGGCGGGCTTTGTGGGTGTCAATAGTTCATACATATTAAGTCCTCTTTAGTCCTGTCAATATCCGTCATCGCCGTTTGCAGCCCTGACGCAGGGATTTTTGGCAGTATACCCATTATCAGCGTTAAGCACCAAGACAATGGGATTATTGGATGTTTACTTGAAACAAGCAAGAGTTTATGGCATTATGTTTTATTAACACTTTAATCAGCACGATATATCTAACATAGATGGGTTTTGAATGAAGAAGCTAAATTTTGGTATTGCACGGCTGGCGGCACCCCTAATCCTGTCCAACCTGACGGTTCCTTTGCTGGGATTTACCAACACCTACATTGCAGGCCATCTACACGATAAGCACACCGTCGCCGCCATTGGCCTGGGAGCCATGGTCTTTAATCTACTCTTTTG
>JBGSSQ010000308.1:0-1812 GCA_041736975.1 Gammaproteobacteria bacterium | reverse complement strand
GAGTTAAGATCGATTGTTTCGTCAGATATGGCAGTCTCAATATTGAAAACATAATCATTATTGACAACATTCATGTGCTTACATAGAGTGTCTGGCGCAAAGAGCTCGAGTATGTAATCCAGAGGGATCGTATCTTTGAATACAGCCTTAATTCTTTTATTCGACTTTTTGACATTTTCATACAGCAAGATGATGCTGCGCAATCTCGCTTTGTCCGTCTCCTCCCATTGATCAACTAGGTCGTCAGCAGCTTTAAGTTTGTCTTCTTTTAAAAGCCTTACTATGTTCTTGATGGTATCTACCTTCAACATCTTGATTTTTTGTTTCTGGAAATCATTAATTTTTTCTTGTAGATCCTTGCTCTGTATGTCACAGAACTGGTTCGTTTTGTCGCATAATAATTTTAAGGTTTCATCATCTTTCTTTGCTACAAATGCAGTCTCGATGGGTAGATTCCTGTTTATATCTTCTTTAATGTTCGCGTCAGCCCCGTTAAGGAGCATATATCTTACCACTTGATGTGCATTAGAATGTTCGTTTATCGCGCATACAAGGTGCAACAGTGTTTGCCCTTTGCCATTCTTTCGATTGAAAATATTCTTACAAAATCCAGGGAAATCATATTGCCTACCAGATTTTCTATCTATTCCATAAAATCCCTTGAGTAACAAGTCGAGAAGATCTTTATTACCATGCACAGCTGCATATTCTATAATATTGAGATGATCGTCCTGGTTAACAATGCAAGCTTGTATAAATTGATGAACTCCCATTAATTCGCAGTTTTTATAATTAAGTTGTATGAATCTTTCGAAATAGCATGCAGTGGATGAGTCGTATTCCCGCTTAATTTTGGAAGCCAAGCCCTGACAAGAGTCACTCATTTCGTAGTGGTTGATGTTACCTGTACTCGGGATGAGAATCTTACGTTGCATACATACACTCGCTATAATTCTGTTTCTATTGAGGAGTCATTTGAATTATAGAATGTATATCTTAAACTTTACTGAGCAAGGCATTAAAAAACATCATTTGGTTTATCACGGAAGAAGCGATAGCTATTAATATTCATCGACTTAGCATCATTCAGAGTTCAAAACTTACATGAAACAATGACTTATAGAGGTATATTCTAAGGTGCTTCAAGAATTTTTTTTGTTAGTTCATAAAGGTGTGAAAGATTGCGTGTGACATCTGTTCCTGAATGAATTCTTATCACACGGCGTGAGCGATCAACCAGAACATCATGATCCCCCTGTGCCTGAGCGTCAATAACGACCCCAAAAGAGAGCTGATGATTTGGTATCTCAAGATCTATAGGGTGATCTGCTGTAATTTGTAAAAAGACCCCGGTATTAGGTCCACCCTTATGCGCTTGGCCTGTTGAATGCAAAAAGCGTGGCCCAAAACCTAAGGAAGTCGCAACTTTTTTATGATCTCGTATTAGCATTCTCAATTTTTGCAAAATGAGAAGATGTTCATCTGACATATCGATAAATGCTGAGATACAAAAATAATCGCCAGCGTTTAAATTGTTAAAATAAGCTTTTAGATAGCTCCTTAAAGAAACTTCTTCTGCTGTCATCTGCAGCAATTGAACATGATATTGATCATCAACGTAAATGCTTAGATCATCTTCAGAGATTTTTGGCGTTGGTGAATACATTTGGCCTTGACCATATTTGTTTGTTAGCTCCTTCGTGCGTATTTTGCTTGCTTCAACGTCTGGCTGATTAAACGGGTTCAGTTTCATGATGCTCCCTGCTACAGCAGTGGCAATTTCCCACCGTAAGACTTCACCGCTAATGTCCA
>JBGSSQ010000302.1:0-2813 GCA_041736975.1 Gammaproteobacteria bacterium | reverse complement strand
GTTGTCCAAATAGTTAAGCAAACAGTTTGCGCACTTTAGCGTTAGGCTCAGCTGCGGCAACCGCCAGTGGGAGAAGCAAGGTTTTCTATTGGAGACCTGCGGTTCACAGTGTTGTCCCCGACATGCTTGGCTATCCTTTGTTGATATTTGGCGTTTGAACTTTCAATTTCTGATTTGTAAATAAAGTGCTGTAATAGTATCGTAGTCAGCGCATAATGTGTCTCAGTGTGTTAGGGCTAGTGGACATTGACGGATCATAACGAGGTAACATTGATGAAAGCAGGTATTCTCTATCTTGTCGCAACCCCTATAGGTAATCTTGGGGATATTACTTTTCGCGCTATTGAAAGCCTGAAGCAGGTCTCGCTGGTTGCCGCGGAGGACACCCGGCATAGCCGCCGGCTGCTGCAGCACTATCAGATTAGTACACCTATGATCTCTTTACATGCGTTCAATGAGACGCTGCGAGTTACCCAGCTCATTGATAGGCTATTGCAAGGGGAGTCGGTGGGCCTTATCAGTGACGCAGGAACCCCTCTGATCAGCGATCCTGGTTTTCCTTTGGTGCGAGCTGCCCATGTTGCTAATATACAGGTCGTTCCTATTCCGGGCGCGTGTGCGGCGATCACAGCGCTGTGTGCGGCGGGATTGCCGACTGATCGATTTGTGTTTGAAGGTTTCTTGCCAGCAAAAACAATGGCAAGGCAGCAGCGACTTGCGGTAGTGAAGGCCGATACGCGCACATTGGTCTATTATGAGTCACCGCACCGAATTGAAGCGATGTTGCAGGATCTTGTGGCTATCTTCGGCGCCTCGCGTCGTGCCACTATTGCCCGTGAATTGACCAAGCAATTTGAAACCATTAGGCAGGACGAGTTGTCTACTTTGCTGGAGTGGGTTCAGCAAAACTCAGAGCAACAGTTAGGCGAATTTGTTGTGGTTGTTGCTGGTGCGCAAATCGAAGAAAGAACCAGTGCGCAAGAGGTTGAAAGTATGCTCACTATTTTATTATCTGAATTGCCGACCAAGCAGGCTGCCAGTCTGTGTGCTAAAATAACCGGGCGCAAGAAAAATGAATTGTATGAGCAAGCGCTTATTTTGAAGGGGTGACGCCCCTACCCGTCACTTCGTTCGCAATGACGGAGGGAGGGGCGCCGTCCATTTCGGTAGACAACTCGCGCAATTCCTTATCAACAATCGCGGTGATGCTAATATCTGACCAGACATTTAACGCGGTTTCAATCATGTCGATGATGGCATAAATAGGCAGGATTAACCCCATTACATACAGCGGCACATTCATGGCAACTAAAAATGCGCTTGATAGGAAATAACATCCCATAGGCACACCGGCATTTCCAATGGCGGCTATGGTGGCCAGCAATACCCACATCATCATATCAACCAGGGTAAAGTGCACGCCATTACTCATTGAAACGAATAGCACGGTGGTTAAAATGAATGCAGCGCAACCATTCATATTAATGACTGAGCATAAAGGTAGCGAGGTGCTGGCGACTTTTTCCGATACTTTTAGGTTGTCACGTGAGACAGTGATGGATAAAGGGAGCGTTGCATTGGATGATTTGGTGACAAAAGCCATTAACAGGGCTTTTGATGCACCACGGAAGGTGTTGATGGGTGAAAGCCCGCGTAGCTTGAGTAGCACGGGCAGTACCACCAAGCCTTGAATCAAATTGGCGCCAAGCACCACGGCTACATAGAGCAGTATAGGCTGGAATTTTTCAATGTGGCCATTTAAATCATGCATTAATAACGTCATAAACGCCCAGATGCCAATAGGCAGTAAGGCTATAGCATAGCTGGTGACTTTCAGTAATACGGCGAACAAGCTTGAAAATAGGGCTTGCAGCACTTTTTTATTTTCTTCGGGCAAATGCAGTGTGCCAATGCTGATAAGGAAGGCAACAAAGGCGATGCCTATTACGTTGTTTTCGGCGAATGCCCCGACTAAATTGGGGGGGATAATTTTCATTGCGAAGGCTAAGTAACCGGTGTTGGTTATGGCTGCTGCTGCGGGTGCCGCTGTTGAGGATTGGATTAAGCCGCGTGCGGGGTCAACAAGCAGAAAGAGGCCTAGGGCAATTAAGGCGGCAATAATAGTGGTGATAAGGGTATATTTGAGGATACGTCTGCCTAGATTTTGCAGTTCATCCCAGTTTCGCATGCTGGTGACTGTGGCGGTAATACCTAAGAAGATGATGGGTAGACTGATGAGCTTCAGCAGGTTCATAAAGAGTTCGCCGATGACTTCGGCGCATTGAAAAAGGAAGTGGTTTCCGGTTGCGCCACTCGCTAAGCCAAGTAGGACGCCTGCTAAGATCAATAGATTACTAGATTTCTTTTGCATGCTTAATATCTCGCTAATAAATCGTGTATAACAAGCCATTCTTGTATTCTATCTATCATACCGACTTAATCCTGTGTTGTCATTTATAAATTAGCCTGTTGCCGCTAGCTTAACAATCGCCGCGTGCTATTTAAGGTGGGCCTTTTGACTTGCCGCGGTTTTGCTTATAAGAACAATCAAAAAATTGCTGAGGTGGGGGATTTGAAGGTAATTGCGGGTATTAAAAAATCCGTGTGTTTTCCACCGATTGTTGGTGGTACACTCATTGCTGCAGAGGTTCTTTTGGTGATTATTGCGCGGCTAATTTAAGTGAGGGTGGGGTCAAAATAATTTGACCCCGAAACTCAACCTATGACAACAGACTATAGAGCGGTGAAAAGAAAGCTGACACCCACCATAGCTACATCAACTGTTGGTGTGCCAAAAGAGGCGTCTTCTGGGT
>JBGSSQ010000187.1:0-14255 GCA_041736975.1 Gammaproteobacteria bacterium | reverse complement strand
GAAAGCCACGCCCAGGTTTGTTCAACCAAATACAGTCTGACTTTCAGGTGGATTGGGCTAAAGCCATTACAGTGGGTGATGCGTTGCGTGACATACAAGCTGCACAGTCAGTTGGATGCTCGGCCTGTTTAGTGCGTACAGGCCGAGGTAAGGTGACAGAAGAAAATGGTGTGGGTTTAGGTGAGATCACCGTGGTGGATGATTTGGCCGATTTCGTCAAAAAATTGCTTATTGATAAACGTGTTTTTTAAAATACGCTTTATAAAATGGCGCGGTATTTCACCTTGAAGAAGCCCTAAAAGTGAACCATAAATCTAATTATTGATTTATAGTTCACTCTGGAAGATGTGTCTCCAAGGTGAGCTATAAAAAATATGTTGCATTAAGCCATTTGATAGGTGCTGTTAAGTTCAATGCTTGCTCTTTTATCTAACTGATTAAGTGCAATCTCAGCTTCAGCTAATATCAGTTCGCGCTTGGCACCACCAAATAAATGGTTTTATAACGAGCTGCCAAAAAGCGATAGCTCATCCGTATTACATTGTTCGCTTCAGCAACCAGAGCATCATAACGAGAGTAATCCGCACGCAGGATACCATCATTTATTTCCACGAAGAACACTTGTGCCTCTGCTGCGTAGCGTTCTATTTTAAAATCAAGGTTGATGAAATGAATGCTTGAGCTGGTGCCCGCGCTGGATGGCGAGAGTTCATTGAGCTTTAAATCGGATTGCATTTTTGATTTCCTAAATAGTAAAGTAGTAGCACGAGCAAGGCGGTTTGTTAGCCTGGAAGTTTTCATTTGCACGGCTGTTGGTAACCAGCTATCCTAGCCCCCACGTGTGAGTATAGACTTACCTCAGTCTGGTGGGTAGAATAGATCTCGAAGTATGGCCGCACAGTGTAGCTAGGCTGATAGTTCCCGTTTAAGCAGCGGCTCCTGGGGTTAGATACTGCGTTATAAGGCTAAGGACTAAAGAGTAATATTATGAAGATTTCAGATGAAGGCTTTCAACGGCCAGAATTAAGCTTGCCTGAAGGCAAAAAAAAACTATTGATGCATTCCTGCTGCGCACCGTGCTCAGGAGAGGTGATGGAGGCAATAATAGCCTCTGGCATTGAGTTTACTATCTATTTTTACAATCCCAATATACACCCTCGCCATGAATACGATTTACGTAAAGACGAGAACATACGCTTTGCCGAGAAATATGGCATTCCTTTTGTCGATGCAGACTATGATAGAGATAATTGGTTTAAGCGCGCAAAAGGAATGGAGAATGAGCCTGAGCGGGGCATTCGCTGTACCATGTGCTTTGATATGCGCTTTGAACGCACGGCTTTATACGCTTTTGAAAATGGTTTCGACTGTATCTCAAGCTCGTTGGGTATTTCACGCTGGAAAAATTTTGAACAAATTAATGATTGTGGTATTCGTGCCGCAGGACATTATCCCGATATCGCCTATTGGACTTACAATTGGCGTAAGCAGGGCGGATCTGCGCGAATGCTAGAAATATCAAAGCGCGAAAATTTTTATATGCAAGAATATTGTGGGTGTGCTTACTCACTGCGTGATACCAACGCTTGGCGAGAGAAAAATGATCGGCCACGTATCAAAATTGGTGAGAAATATTACGGCCTAGAAATCCAAGATGAGTAAAGTGCTTGAAGCTATTCATATCACTTGCGTGGGAAACTTTCGCAGACGACGGGCAAGGGGAATAATTACGATTATCCCTTTAACGTTGATCTTCTTTCAAAGTCATTGTGGACTTCGTAAGCTATAGTCTCGGCTTTGATGGAATTAACTTTTGCTGATGGCGGGCCTTCCCAAAGCCAATCTTCTAGTTGATTGAGCGTGTCGGCGGTTCCGAAAGCAGAGCACTCAACATGTCCTTGAGAGCTGTTTCTAACCCAGCCTGTGAGCCCTAAATTCTTCGCTTTTTTAAGGGTGCTATCGCGATAAAAAACACCTTGAACTTTACCTTCGATAATAAAGTAACGTCCGGTTTTTTCCATGTCAGTGTACTCCTAATGCTTAGATTGAATTGAGTGATTTTCCTAAATTATCAGAGCTATACTCAGCTATCGTTAGAGTGAAACCGAGGAAGGTGGTTAAGCATGACTTCAATGGTACAGCCTGCCTAATCATATGTATGCGTAGATTTTCTTCATGTTTTTTACCTTCGCACTTAGATCCGGTGTGTATAGCCACCTCATATTTAGGTAGCTTTTTTAACCACAAGAAGGGTAAGAAATCTTGATCTACATTATTTTTTAAGTTTGTTGTCCAGTCGGTTTTGCTGCACTTTTCAAACATCTTCAATATTATCCATAGGGGAAGGTTTTCCTGTGCTATACGAATTTGTTGCCATTGTGTTTCCGCCGCCCTCTGTTCATCGAAGTCAGCATTGCTATTGGGTTGTTGCTCCTTTTTTGCTGTTAGCAAGTTTATTAAATGTTGAATTGAGTCGTCTAGTAACCGCAATGTGAAATAGTTCTTATGCTTTTTTTCGTGAAGAATGTCATTGAATGTGGCGAGTTGATTTTCGATATGGGTTTTACCCTTGTTGACTGTGATGAGTATAGTTAGAAGCATTTCACACATCTTAACATCTTTAGCAGCCCAGGCATATTGTAGTGCAGTAATCCCATCTCCTAAAAAATTACGTTGTGCGCAGTCCACTATTTTTCCTGGTTTTAACAGTAAGTCGGGCATTTTTTTTGCTAATAATTCGACTGTGAGTATTTCTCCTCTTACCACATGTAGTAATAGCTTAGTGAGATTGCTATCTTGATTAAATAGTACTCCACTAATGTGCTGCTGTTCATGCTCAGTAAGACGAGTATACATTTTCTCTATTGATTTTGAGCAGACAATCTTCGCACATATTATAATATCTCGTTCCTCTCCAGAAGATATTTCGCTTTGGTAAAAATTGAGTTTGCGCACTACACGTTTTTGTTTTCCAGTAGAACGTCCATTATCTATTTGTGTTCCAAGCTCTTCTACTTTTATGTCCACCACATATTCTTGTGGTGTAAGCTGTTCATTTAGGACTGTATCATTAATTGCACCATTTCTGAATTTATTAGGGGGCAGTATGATAGTGTCAGCTTGTTGTAGCGCTCTATAAGAATGATAATTTTTTGGTGTTTGCGTAGTTATTTTCTGCAGATTTAATGTCGTTGGTGTTTGCCTAGTTATGTGCTGCAGATTTACTGTCGTTGGTGTTTGCGTAGTTATCTGCTGCAGATTTACTGTCGTTATGGCGATAATCGGCTCATTTTTGCTTTCATTTTGAGGTCTTTCTACCAGTTCTAGCATGTCAAGTGGATCTGGATATCTTATAACCGTTTCAAAAATTTGCTCATCAATACAATCGGCGCTAATTAACTGAAGCAGTGAGTTTTCAATGCGGGTAACTTTAGCTGGGGGTGGGGGGGAGTCATCTGTTGTTATTTTCTGACGGAGGGTGGAAAGAATCGCACGCAAGGCTCTATGTGAAGCATGTTGCTCAGTGACCGGATGTGTGATAAAGCATCGTATTATCGCTATTAAATGACGATGCTCAAGTAGTTGGAACCGATAGGAATCCAGAAGCTTGTCAACCGCTTGGATGGCTTGGTGAGCGCCAAAGATTCGTCGCCTGAACCTTTTGGCTTGATGATAATCCTTAATAATATTTTGTATGACTAACTTTTCTATGGTCATGTTTTTTTCCCCAACTTCAATGTAGTGTGCTAATTTCTCTGAAGTTTACCATCATGTTAGTTAGCAGGCTATAGCGAGCGCATCTCTATATAACACTTGCACCAGCTGAAAATATATGTGATAATGGCGGCCTATATATTAAAAAACATCAAAGAGAGTGAGTATGCAAGACGAGACAAGTCCGGTTAATCTGGTTACATTTCAGGCTGAGCAGGTAGATGATGTAATCAAAAAGCAGCTGATGAGCTTGCCTCAACAGTTAAGTAAAGTTCAAAAAGTCAATGCGCAAGATTTGCATATTCAAGATGCACTTTTTTTGTTTGTTGGTTATGCAAAAATGTTGTTTCTCTACGACCGCTATTTTTTCCCTCAGAATCCTTATGCTTTTAATGCCCAGGTGAAAAATTATTGGAATATCGTCCGTCGATTTAAAGATCGAAATATTTCTGAGGTTATTCTAGAAAAAGCGTTGCAATGTATTAATGAAAAAAATAACCACGAAAAAATTTTAGATGTGTGCATTTTAGAAATGAATTTCTTAAAGTCCGCTGACATCAAGAATAAAATTAATCAGCATAATCTTAACTATTATGCTGCCATTGTCGATGCGTTGGAAATCAGGATTGATATAATTGTTGGAAAATCGCATCAAGCAGATTTTTCTAATGATTTGATGGGTCGTCTACAGGATGTCAAGTCCAAAGAACTGTGTCATTCTCCTGATAGTATGGAGATAGAGGTTTTGTTTGAACGGTGTTTGTGCAATCCTTCAAAAAATACAGAGACTGTTGAAAAAATATATGATCGGCTAACTGACGACCAGATAATAACGTTAGGTCAGGAGCTCTACCTAGAGCATTATAAGGTTTCTTTGGAGATGGGTGAGTTTATTCGTTGCTCTGAGATTTGTAGTATCGCTATGATCAATTACCTGGTAGATGATAATATCTCTCTTTTGCCTCTCTATGAAAGTGAGTTAATATTTGAAAAAAGTTTCTTGCGTGATATTTTGGAGCAAAACTTAGCTGATAATTTGGTGGCGGAGCTGAGTCTGAAAAAGCCAGCTAAACTGCGTGCTTACTTTGTCTGCGATAGTCTTAAGGCAAAGACGCTGTCAGAGATTGTACTTCTTAATCCTGTTTGCTATAGCAAGTTATTTTTAGATATTCGGCAAGAACAAGTCCGCGAAGAAGTTCGTAAGGTCTGTGAAAACAGTTTATTTAGAGAGATGGTGCAAAAGGCTGATTCTGAATTAAATAAATGGTTTCATCGCTTGCCTGATAAGTTTATGGTAGATGAAGCCTTTAGCTCCTTGAGAAGAAAACCGACTACCTGGGGAACTTTTCAGGGTATGGGCGGAAAATTTTTTGGGTCAGGATCCTCAGCATCACCAGCGCGGCGACAAAAGGAAGTGCAGGTGGTTTTCAGAGAGAAAAATCCTCAGAATGCCGGTGATTTATCGCCCACAGAAGAGGGTACAAGGGTTAGTTACTAAAACGGTATATTCCTGGTTATTGACCGCGCTTATGCCAGGTCTGTTCATGTAAATTAGATGAGGGTATACTCTTTTTGGGAGTGTTCACTGACTTGGCCTTTGAATTTAGTCATTTGATTCAATTCAAGGGCTTTCTGTAGTGATACTGACATTACTTGAAAAAGGAGTTCAGCAGTGGTTAGAGTCTTATTAAGCACCATTATTGGTGGTATTTTGGTTTTCGCATGGAGCATGGTGTCGTGGATGGTTTTACCCTATCACACCCAGTCGATGCATCAGTTCAAAGATGAAACGGCGTTTACCAAGCTTATCGCAGAGCAAGTGGATGAGTCAGGCGTTTACGTGTTGCCCTTTGTTCCAGGTGATACGCTGACAAAGCCAGCGAGTGAGCAAAGAAACCTGTGGGAAGTCGTTCAAAACAAACAACAGCAAGGCCCCCTCGTTTTTGCTTCAGTAGCTTTAAACGGTACGGGTGTTGATATCAAGCAGTCTATGTTGTACAGCTTGGCTTTGCAGATGGCCGGTGCTTTTCTGATCAGTTTGTTGCTTTGTTGTTTCTGCTGCTCGGGGTATTTCTGTCGCCTTGCAACCGTCAGTCTTGTTGGTTTGTTGGTAGGTTTGTTAGGGTGTCTTCCCTACAGCATTTGGTGGAAATTCAGTTTAGCTTTCACCTTAGCGTGTGGTCTAGATGCCTTCGTTGGTTGGACTATTGCGGGATTTTTCATGGCGGCTATTGTAAAGCCCCGTCAATGTAAAAAATAAAGTCGGTAGATCACTGGCTTGAGGGGGGGGGAATGTTATATTCCCCCTTTTTTTGTCTTATTTAAGTGTGCTTTGAATAGTGAGACTCAATCGTCGCGATATTGTTGGCTAGGGTGTCAGCAACATGTGGTGATGAAAACAGCGCTAGAAGCTTGCCTTCAGGATTCACCAATAATAACGTGCCGCTATGATCAATCTGATACGTCATAGGGTCATCGCCATTCTGTTTGGGGATTTTCATATAGAGAATGTTCAGAGCTGCCGTGAGATTTTTTATTTCATCCTGAGTGCCGGTGACGCCTTTAAAGTGCTTGTTAAAGCTGCTGATGTATTGTTGTATAACTTTAGGTGTGTCGCGATCAGGATCAACAGAGATAAAAACAACCTGAGGCAGCGATACTTCTTTCTTTTTTTCTAAGAGTTGATAGGTATCATTCAATATTGCCAGTGTTGTAGGGCATAGCTGTGGACATTGGGTGAAACCAAAAAACAGCAGGCTCCAATGACCATTGAGATCTTCGTTAGTGAAAGGTTTTTTTTCAGCGCTGACCAGATGGAAAGGCGTTATGTCATGAGGGACTGGGAACAGCGTGCCGTTTTCCAAGTTGAGAGGGGATTCAAAGCCCCCCACTTTATTTTGACGGACCCACAGGCCGAATAGAAGTGAGAGTACTGCAAAAGCAAGAGTGGCTAGAAATAAATTCCGATTACGGCTAATGAGTGCGGTCATGATAGTTCTCCTAAAGATAATGGTCTATTAATAACACGATAAACATCAACATTAAATAGAATATCGAGTAATAAAACGTTTTCATTGCGATCACGCGGTCTGCAGTGCGGTACAATTGTACAACCCAGTAGAGGAATCCTGCATTCAACAGGCTGCTAGTAAACAGGTAAAATACGCCACTCATGCCAACAGCATAGGGCAAGAGTGAGCAAGCGATCATCAGCAGGGTATAAAGCAAGGTGCATAATAAGGTGAAGGGGATGCCGTGAGTTACCGGCAGCATGGGGATATCAGCTTTTTTATATTCTTCGTAGCGTGCTATGGCCAGTGCCCAAAAATGTGGTGGGGTCCAAGTGAAAATGAGCAGGACTAATAGCAAGCTGGCATAGTCAAAACTTCCGGTGACACAGGCCCAACCCAGTAAGGGTGGCGTTGCGCCAGCAAGACCGCCAATGACGATATTCTGGGGTGTGGCGCGTTTTAAAAACACAGTATAAATGAGCGCATAGCCAATTAAGGTGGCAAAAGTGAGCCAAGCGGTGAGCTGATTCACGAAAATGAACAGCACGGCCATACCACCAACGCCCAGTGTGATTGCAAAGGTAATGGCTTTAGCGGGTGAGATTTTGCCAGTGGGCAGTGGCCGATTTTGTGTGCGCCCCATTTGGGCATCAATCTGACGATCAATCAGTTGGTTTATGACGGCGGCGGAGCTTGCTGTTAAGCCAATACCGAGGGTGCCATAAAATAAAGGTTGCCAGGGAATCCACGGCGCAGCGAGTAGCATCCCTACGATTGCGGTCAGTAATATTAACGCCACCACCCGAGGTTTTGTGAGCTCAAGATAAGCTTGAAAGGTGTTAGTGGGCGAAGGTGCGAGCACGGTAGTCTCCTCGGTAAAGCAGGTGTGCTAGGGTGACTAGCGATAAAAGTAATAAAAGGGCTACCCCATTGTGTGCCACAGCTACTGGCAGTGCCAGTTTGGTGTCGATATTGGCTATGCCTAGCATAAACTGTGTGGTTAACAAGGTTAAGATGGCCCAGCCAGTGGCGCGAAGCTCAGTGCGGCGCTGTGATTGCAATACGCTGATGGCGAGCCCAGCGACAAAGGTTGCTGTCACTAGAGCGCCATAACGGTGCATCATTTGCAGTGTGATACGGGCGGTGGTGCCCAGTACCCCGCCCTGGTAGTTGGCACCTATAGGATTACTAAAGTTAAACGCAGTGGCGAAGTCCATTTTTGGGAAGAAGCTACCCTGGCAGAAAGGGAACTCAGGGCAGATAATGGAAGCATAGTTAGCGCTGGTCCATCCTCCCAGAAAAATTTGCGCGGCGACAATCACGATCCCCATTACGCAGGCGGGTTTTAGCCAGCTTTTAGGTGTGCTGTTAAATGACTGACGACCCAGGCTTAGGGTTAGCCACCATAAAAAGGCTGAAATACACATGCCACCCAGCAAATGTCCCATCACCACTTGTGGCAATAATTGCCATGTAACCGTCCACATCCCCAGCATCGCTTGAAAAATCACAAGTCCCACCAGAAAGATCGGCACCAGCAAAGGGGTTCGTGGCTCAAAGCGTTTGCGAATCAGAGAGCTGATAGCGAGTGTTAAAATCAACAGCCCCAGGGAGCCTGCAAAATAGCGGTGTACCATTTCAGGCCAGGCTTTTTGCGGCTCGACTTTCGATGTGGGGAAAGCAACCTGCGCTTTGGCTAAGGCTTCTGTTGTTTGCGGGACTGTCAGCTGTCCATAGCAGCCTGGCCAATCTGGGCAGCCCAACCCAGCATCCTTCAGACGAGTATAGGCACCAATCATTACCACAGTCACGGCGAGCAAAGTGGCAAAAAAGGCTAGTAGCCATAAGCGTTGAGTAGATCGAGGTGTGTTCATTTTTGTACCCTTAGAAATTTAAAAGCGGCTGCAAGCTTAACCAATTTGCGAGACTCTAAGCAATTTTGAGAGGTCTTTAAAGATGCCTGTGGGGTTTGCATCAGGGCTATAGCGCATCATGATATTACCTAGTGGATCGATGAAATAGATGGCACCTTGTTGAGTGTCAGTCGTTTGATTTGCTGCGTCAGCCGCAATAGCTTTAAACTTGTTTGCTTCCACAACCCATTGCACCGTCTTAGGGTATTCGCTAGCTAATAAATTCTTGAGATGAGAGTCCGGATTTTTGCCTTTGAACGTTAAGACCACTTGACGCAGTCGTGTTTGTGCTTTTCCAGTTGCTTTGCAAATTTGCCGCACCGAGTAAAGGCTTTTTTCGCACGGTTTTCCGCATACTCCAGGGCTCACCGTTAGTAGCACCCATTTGCCAAGAATAGCCTTGCCGACTAATGGTTGTTGGTTGATATCGGTGGGCGCCAGTTGGCTAATAGGCGTGGTTGGTTGCAGGAGGTCACCGTAGTTAGTGGTTTTACCGTCGAATGGGGACCCCAGCCAAAAAAGCAGCCCGGCTAGTATCAGTGGGATGGTGAATGTCAATATCAAACCGACTAAAACAGCCTTGTTACGCTTTTCTGCCCTCATGTTTCCCCCGTTTCTTGATATTCAATACCAGAAAAAGTACCACTAAAAGGGTAGCAAATGCAAACCATTGTAGGGCATAGCCTCTATGTTTCTCTGGTGATAGGCCGGTAGGTTGCCAATTTCGAGCAAATCCACTCGTTTCACTGGGATTTAATAGGAATACGATAGGCTCCAGCTTCTGCCCCAGAGTCGAGGATAGTTCTGGGCCTTTAAGCACCTGGATAACCCTTGGCCAGGCCGTTTGGCTTAAAAGATTTTCCCCCAGGTGAAACGTTCGTGAGGGCATTGTGCCCACACGGCCTTCAATAGTGACAGTGTTTGCGGGCAATTCTAATGCTTTTAATGGCAAAGTTTTGGGGATCCAGCCTCGGTTCACCAAAATAACCTGTTGCGTGTCAGTGATAAAAGGGGTGAGCACATAATACCCCACTTGATGTTCATAGAATTGGTTGTCCTGCAAAAATTGATGCTGACTCAAGTAGTGTCCCTGTGCTTTCAAAGGGAAATAGCGAAAACCCTCGGGGTCTTTCAGCGCTTCTGCTAACGTCAATGGGCCTTGACCTGATTGTTGGTTATAATGATCGAGTAATGCTTGTTTATATTCTGCGCGCTGCCATTGCCACATACCCAGCCAAAGGAGTAGAGGGAAGAAAACGAGGGCTGCCAGTGTCGGTACCCAGCGTGGGGCGAAGGTGATCCTACCCATTGTAAAGAATGATTTGACCGATTTCACTATTGTTGCTCGCTACGTTATCCTGGTATCAAACTTGCGATGTCAGTAGGTATTGCAGAACACTGATTAAGCCTACCTCATGCGCAGGTGGAAAATTATTGGGTGAGCATCTGTAAACCGCCTGCCAGCGATTTGACCGATTTGAAATTCAGAGAGCGCAAAAACTCTGCTGCATATAAACTGCGTTGGCCAGAGTGACAGTAGAGGACAATGTCGTCATCAGGGTTTAACTCGGAGTGCCGTTGGCTTAGCTCGGCTATGGGAATGAGTAGGCCACCTATATTATGGGCAGCATGCTCGGCAGGTGAGCGAACATCCACGAGTACGAAAGATTCTTTTGCTATTCTTTTTCTATTGAGTTCTTCGGCTGAGATGCATAAGTTATCAGGTTTTGTCATGTCAAAGCTCTCCTAGGGTTGTGGGAATACCCTTTGAGTATAACACGATCCTCGGTGTCTTCACAGCGGCTAGCTCTTAACCTTCATCGCCCCCATCCACCCTCTTACACTGATCAAGTTTAACAAGGCACCTTCGGTAGAGGCTAGACCAACATATAAATGACGGAAGGGGGCGATGATGGTGAGGGAGCAAGGATGACGCTTGAGCTTGTTAATAATTGCATGGTATGGTCCGCTAGTGAAAAAGTTAAGGAAAACTCATGGCAAAATACAATCCGCTGACACCCGCAGCGCGTCGAATTATCATCGACAAAGGCACTGAGCCGCCATTTAGCGGTGAATATAATCAACATTTTAGCCCAGGGGTTTATGTGTGTGGTCAATGTAATGCGCCACTCTATCAATCTTCGAGCAAGTTTCCTTCACAGTGTGGTTGGCCTAGTTTTGATGATGAAATCCCTGGTATGGTGAATCGTTTTACTGATGCCGATGGGCAGCGCATCGAGATTACTTGCGCGAATTGTGAAGGCCACCTAGGTCATGTATTCACAGGAGAATACCTGACAAAAAAAAATACTCGTCACTGTGTTAATTCCTTGTCGTTGTATTTTATAAATCAAGATGATTATGACAAACACTATGAAACTGCTGTCTTTGCTTCAGGGTGTTTTTGGGGCACCGAATATTGGTTTAAAAAAACCGATGGTGTTATCGCTACCATTGTAGGCTATGCTGGTGGTAACACTGAAAAGCCAACGTATCAACAAGTTTGTGCCGGTGGCACTGGTCACGCTGAATCTGTGCGTGTAATTTTTGATCCTACATTAATTACCTATGAGCAAATCGTCAAATTATTTTACGAAACACATGACCCAACCCAAATTAATGGCCAGGGCCCCGACATAGGTAGCCAATATCGCTCTGTCATTTTTTATTTAAAAGCTGAACAAAGAGAAGTGGCGGAACTGGTTAGTGCTATGCTTCGCGAAAAAGGCTATAATTTGGCTACAAAAATCGAGCCGTTAAATGTCTTTTATCCAGAGCGCGATGTATACCATCAGCACTATTACCATAAAAAAAATGCGCTACCATACTGCCATGTTTATGAGAAGAAATTTTGACCTTATTTTTAACGTCTCTAGTAGAGATTAACGTCAACCATTAGCGTGGAGATTTATGAAGAATATTTTTTTAGGCGTGTTTGTTTTGCTGACGCTGCTGATTGGTATCGCAGGTTATTTTAGAGCTGATTACTGGCTGATTTATATTATTGTGTTGCCATTTTTTCTTTTGGGAATGGTTGATGTGCTTCAACGTCGGCACACATTGCTGCGCAATTTTCCAATAATCGGTCATTTCCGTTATTTGTTTGAAGCCATCCGACCTGAAATATATCAATACTTTATTGAGTCAGAGACCGAAGGTCGGCCTTTAGAGCGTGAACAGCGAGAAGTGGTTTATGAGCGCGCAAAAGGTGTTTTGTCTACTCGCCCTTATGGCACCAAAGAAGATGTTTATGCGGTGGGTTATGAATGGTTAAGCCACTCATTAGTCGCTAAAAGACCAGCCGATTTATCCCCCAGGATTATGATAGGCAGCCCATTGTGTGAAAATCCATACAGTGCCTCACTATTTAATATCTCTGCCATGAGCTATGGCGCAATAAGTGTTAATGCCACTTTAGCTTTAAACCGTGGTGCTTTGCAGGGAGCGTTTTATCAAAATACTGGAGAGGGTGGTATTAGTGAGTATCATCTGCGCTATGGCGGCGATTTAGTGTGGCAAATTGGTACTGCTTATTTTGGTTGTCGTAATGCGGCCGGCGATTTTAGCCCTGATTTTTTCGCTGAAAAAGCGCGTTTGCCCAGTGTCAAAATGATTGAAATAAAATTATCACAGGGTGCAAAACCGGGTTTTGGTGGAATTTTACCCGCCGCTAAACTAACCGCAGAAATTGCTGGAATTCGAGGTGTGCCTATGGGGCGAGATGTAATATCACCTCCCACTCATAGCGCCTTCAATACGCCTATTGACTTGTTGGAATTTGTGCAGCAATTGCGTGAATTATCAGGCGGAAAACCCATTGGTTTTAAGTTGTGTTTAGGATCCCGAGTCGAATTCATGGCTATTTGTAAGGCCATGTTAACAACACAAATAGTACCTGATTTCATTACTGTTGATGGCGGTGAAGGTGGTACGGGTGCGGCTCCAATCGAATTTACCAACTCAGTGGGAACGCCATTAACAGAAGGCTTAATGTTTGTTCACAACGCACTGGTCGGTTGTGGTTTGCGCGATAAAATTAGGGTGATTTGTGCAGGAAAAGTGCTCTCGGGTTTCTCACTGGCAAGTAAATTGGCTTTGGGTGCTGATCTTTGTAATAGTGCGCGAGGAATGATGTTGGCACTTGGCTGCGTGCATTCTTTGAAGTGTAATACCAATCGCTGTCCAACAGGAGTAACATCGCAGGATCCTAGGTTGGTTTATGGTTTAAATGTAGAAGACAAATATAAACGTGTAGCCAGTTACCATGCAGAAGTGCTCATTGCCCTTGCTGAACTCGTGGCTTGTGCCGGCTTAGACTCTCCCGGTCAGTTACGTCCGCACCATCTGTACCGTCGCGTGAGCGCCTCAAAAGTGATGAGTTTTGATGAGATTTATCCTTTCCTTCAAGTCCAAGAGCTCCTGAGTGACAAGGCCGATGCGTATTATGCACTCCCCTGGTCCTTAGCCAACGAACAAGCCTTTTAAACTCTATTCATCCCTATGTGCTATAATTAACAGCAGAGTAATTGAGTGTAGGGGGGGGTATGAGTGATGAAAAAAAGGGTGATTTGCAACAAAAGCCTGGATTAGGGGCAAAGAAGACACCTCAAGAAATAAGGCGGGCTATTGAAAAGAATCTTGAAGAAGCAAAGATACGTTTGGCTGAGAAAAAAGAGGAGCTCAAAGCCATCTTGGATGAAACAAAGCACGAGCAACTGGTCGCAAAAGCAATGAAAAACATAAGTCCAGAGGAGCAAGTTAAACAGGATAAAAAACTAAAAGAGATGGCTGGGAAACTCAAGCTTGCTAGAAAAAGTCTAGAGGGGTGGTGGGGGCACTACCGTAATACTTTGGTCATGACTGAAAAATCTAAAGAAGCGTTGTTAAAGTCGGAAAAATGGAAGGCGATAGCTAGCCATGAGGACGCGACTACGTCAGATGCGGTGCACCAATCCATTGGTGGGCAGGCATTACCCAAGCCATCATCGGCCAGTATACCTGCAGATATGCGCAGGAAGGCGAAGGAGCCTGTTAGATTAAAGGACGATGATGATAAAAGTCCTAGCAAGCAGTAGTTTCTTAATTTTTTAGACGCCCAACGGCTAATCACGTCTTATAAGGCATGATCCATGTGTCAATATCAGGCTAAAATGATCACTTTAGGTTGACTTTTACAGGGTGGTTATTTACAATAAAAGCCAGGTTATAACAAATAAATGTAGGTAAAGATGAAAAAAACAGATGAGGCTCCTCAGTACACTAGGCGCTTGACAATTGGTGGTGGGCGCTGCGGTTTTGCGGCTTTTGCTCAAGGCCTGGTTGATAATATCCTCTTGGGTCATTTCAAAGAGCACATTAAGTCTAAAAGATATCAGCCTTTTTTGGAAATTCTGGCGCAATCCAAGGTATGTGAGGCCAGCTGGCCTGCCTTCGAGCTCTTTCTACGCAACAATCTTGATAACACCACTGCGCTGCAGACTGTGTTGGCAAATGCTCTTCGAAAACTCCTCGCATACCTGCGTGAGCAGAATCCTGTGGTCTCTCTAGGCGAGTCAGAGGCTTTGAAGGTGGCTTTTTTAGATCATGTAAAAAAAATATTTAAGATGAAAAGTCAGGA
>JBGSSQ010000265.1:0-10399 GCA_041736975.1 Gammaproteobacteria bacterium | reverse complement strand
CTCAATTGGGAGATTGGCACTGGGTACATTTGCCCATCATTATTGGATGTTGTTTTTTAGGGTTGCTGTGGCAAGGATGGCATTGTAAGAGTTTGCTAGAGGCGCGTTTAAATCCATCTCTAGAAGGCAAAGAGTGGGTTGTTAGTGGCTATATTACTGATTTACCTCAATGTGATGATCATCATTGTGCTTTTACGTTTAAGCTTGGGTCGTTGTCGGCAAATAAAAACAATATGAAGGTACGCCTCTCGTGGTACGGGGTAAAGCAAGTTCTGCATGTAGGTCAAGCTTGGAAATTATCCGTCCGTTTGAAAAGACCACTAGGTACATTGAATCCAGGTACATTTGATTTTGAGGCATGGTGTTGGCAGCATCATATCAGTGCTAAAGGGGCTGTTAATAATCGCGCTAACAATAAGTTTCTAGGGATTGTTACTGGATACGCACTTCCGCGCTGGCGTGAAAGAATAATAAAAACGTGTCAGGATCTGCTGGAAGGTGAGAAGCTTGGCGGTGTTATTACCGCACTTAATTTGGGTTGGACACAGACTATCCCTTATGCACACCGAGAAGTGGTGCAACGTACAGGAACAGCCCATTTACTGGCCATATCGGGCTTGCATGTTGGGATGGTAGCAGGGTTGGTGGGGTGGCTGATTGGTTGGATTTGGTCTTTGATTCCGATGGTGACTCGTTATTGGCCTGCACCGACGGTGGCGGCGTTTGCAGCAATAATAGCGGCTCTTATGTATAGCGAGATGGCTGGTTTTGGTTGCAGCACCCAGCGCGCTTGTGTGATGTGTGCGTTATTATTGTTGCCCAAGATTGCGCATAGGCATATGAGTGTGAAAACGGCTTTATTCAGGGCAGTTTGGCTGGTGTTGCTTTTAGATCCGTGCGTAGTGATGAGTGGTGGCTTTTGGTTGTCGTTTTCAGCCGTTTTCGTGCTTGTTTATGCGTATTACGCCCAAAATACTGCGCGTTGGATACTGCATCTGCAAACGCAGTGGATTTGTTTAATTGGGTTACTACCGTTATCCATTTGGTATTTCCAGCAAATATCCTTGGTGGGTGTTCTCGCGAATTTAATTGCAATACCCATAGTTGGTTTCTTTATTTTGCCTTTGGTGTTGTTAGGAACGGCATTAATTCTTTGGCAACCTTTTTTGGCTAAAATAGCTTTTATTGGCGCATTGAAAATTTTAGCTGTTTTAGGTCTGCTGTTGTCATGGTTAAGTCAACAGAATTGGGCCGTTTGGGAGTATAGCTTTACGCATTGGTGGGAATTTATTTTAGTGGGTTCGGGCTGTGCGCTCATCATTTTTAGTCGTAAAACTTTTCGTTGGGTTGGAATACTGGGATTAATTCCTTTGATATTGCCTAACCTGTTCCCCTTAAAAGTAGGGCAGTTTAAGCTCAACGTTTTAGATGTGGGGCAGGGTCTTGCTACAATTATTACTACCCGCCACCATACACTGGTTTATGATACTGGGGCAAAGTTTTCGTCTGCATTTGATTGTGGTCAGCAAATTGTGATACCCCGTTTACTGCTTGAAAAAATTAGACAGCTTGATGTGCTAGTGGTGAGTCATGGTGATAATGATCATGCCGGAGGGGCACTTGCTATTTTAACGCGCGTACCAGTTAAGAAATTTTATACTACTGCCATTGAGCGCTTCCAAAATGCTTCGCTGAATAAGGTCAATACCTTGTCTAAAATCACACCGCCTACTGCCTGCAATGCGGGCACTCATTGGACATGGGATGGAGTGAACTTTGAATTTTTGCATCCTCCTAAAGACCTATTGTTTAAATCAAATAACCAAAGTTGTGTGCTTAAAGTGAGCAGTCCCTTTGGCTCGGTGTTATTTCCGGGTGATATTGAGAAAAAAGCAGAGCAGTGGTTATGTGAAAATAATCTGTCGCAATTAGCTAGCACTATAGTGATTATTCCACACCACGGGAGTAAAACCTCGTCTACTTCTGACTTTATTAAGGCTGTAAATCCTCAGGTAGCCATAGTCTCGTCAGGTTATAGAAATCGTTATCGTCACCCCAGTCCCTTGGTTGTAGATCGCTATCGTGATTGTGGGGCTCGATTACTGAATACGGCAGAGACTGGTGCGATGAGTTTCACTTTAGGTAGTAGGGCTGCCTGGGATCTTTATAGAGAGCATCATCAAGAATTTTGGCGGGTGGCGCCGAGCCGTATAAAATAATTATAAACCCTGGTATTGTGGTGCAAGTATTTATTTTAGTATTAAATGGCTATTTTATTTAAATATATATATTATAGTGGTTTTTTATTGCTTGTCGACCCCAGCAAACCAGCTGGAAGCCAGTGGGAAATCAGCCGATGGGGTGGTATAATGGCCTTTTCGCGTTGTAAGAGTGGTGATGGTGTGAAAGTTTTAAGAGATCAATCAACCATAGAGACCTATAGGCGTTTATTAAAGTCTATTGTTCCTTATTGGAAAATATTTATGTTGGGTATCATCGCTACGGTGGTGAGTGCTTTTGTGGATGCTAGTTTGGCTTGGTTAATTAAGCCTGTCATTAATAAAGGCTTTATTGCCCGCGATGTGGCTTTTATTAAGTGGTTACCGATTGGCGTGATCGTCTTATTCTTCATGCGTGGGTTAACTAACCTGTCCTCAAATTATCATATCTCCAAAGTCGGGCGTTTTGTGGTGCGTGACTTTCGTCAGAATATTTTCAACCATCTCTTGCGCTTGCCAGCAAAGTTTTTTGATGAGCACAGCTCGGGGCAGTTATTGTCATTAATCACGTACAACACTGAACAAGTGGCTGAAGCGGCAACGTATGCTTTTATTACCTTAATTCAAGAAGGCTGTTTGTTTGTTGGCTTATTGACAGTGATGTTTATTATTAGTTGGAAGTTATCGTTATTATTTTTAATTACGGCACCTTTGATTGCTGTTGCGGTAAAATACAGTAGCTTGCGCCTGCGCAAATTAAGTTTAAATGTACAAGAATCCATGGGGAATGTTTCCCATGTCGCGGAAGAAACCATCGAAGGATACCGAGTGGTGCGCACCTTTGGGGGCGAAGCGTACGAGCGAGAAAAATTTACTAACGTGATAAATAGTAATCAACGTCGTGAATTAAAAATGGTCATCACCGATACACTAGGTTCATCCGGTGTGCAGTTATTGGCGGCTATTCCTATTGCCCTCACATTACATTTAGCGACGGCTCCTGGTAGTGAAATTAGTGCGGGAAGTTTTGCTGCTATGGTAACAGCCATGGTGTCCTTATTGCGTCCTTTGCGTCGTTTATCACGCATCAACACCATGATTCAAAAAGGGGTAGCGGGAGCTACTAGCGTATTTCAATTGTTGGATCAACCGGTTGAAATTGATACTGGGCGATTAACGTTGAAGCGAGCGCGTGGCCTAATCGAATTTAAAGATGTTAATTTTCGTTATTCACAGTCGGATCGTGATATTTTATCAGCTATTAATTTAACTATTCAGCCAGGGGAAACCATCGCCTTGGTAGGACGTTCAGGCGCAGGGAAGTCTTCATTGGTGAGTTTGTTGCCTCGCTTTTATGAGCCTAATTCTGGCATTATCTCGGTTGATGGCGTGAATCTACGAGATTACCAATTAGCCGATTTACGTCGTCAATTTGCCTTGGTGTCGCAACGAGTGAGTTTATTTAATGACAGTATCGCCGCCAATATTTGCTATGGCGCTGGGCGTGATGTAGCTGATGATGAATTGAGAAGTATCGCCAAGGCTGCTCATGCTCTTGATTTTATTGAACAATTGCCAGCAGGTTTTAATAGTATTATTGGAGAAGATGGTGTTCTGCTTTCGGGTGGGCAGCGTCAACGTATTGCCATTGCTAGGGCATTGTTAAAAGATGCACCTATTTTAATATTAGATGAAGCCACCTCATCATTGGATACTGAATCTGAGCGTCATATTCAATCGGCTCTACAGGCTTTGATGCGTAGACGAACCACATTGGTGATTGCTCACCGATTATCAACGATTGAAGCAGCCGATAGAATTTGTGTTTTTGATCAGGGGCGTATTGTTGAATCAGGCACCCATGAAGAATTATTGGCGCTTAATGGCCAGTATGCCAACCTCTATCATTTGCAATTTCAGGATGAAATCTCAGCAGTTGCGGTTTAACCTTGTAGGATGAAGCATTCAATATGATGTGGTATGAAAAAATATGGTATCGCGATTCTTCTTGGGTTTGGCCATTGTTGCCTATTAGTCTTCTTTATCAAGTCATCATTACCATACGTCGTTGGTGTTATCAGATTGGCCTATTTAAGCAGCATCGTGTGGATGTGCCGGTTATTGTTGTGGGCAATCTTACTGTGGGTGGTACTGGAAAAACACCGCTGGTAATTGCCCTTGTTGAAAAGTTAAAAGCTCAGGGCGAGCGACCGGGTATAGTTACCCGAGGGTATGGCGGACGTAGTCGCCGCTATCCAGTGCTTGTTTCCGCGGACTGCAGTGCCACTGAAGTGGGTGATGAGCCTTTGATTATAGCCAAACACACGCAATGTCCCGTAATGGTTGATCCTAAAAGAGCACGTGCGGCCAAGGCATTGCTGGCGCAAACAGATTGCACCGTTATTATTAGCGATGACGGTTTGCAGCACAGAGGTTTAGCGCGTGATATCGAGATCTTACTGGTTGATGGGCAGCGACGTTTTGGCAATGGGTATTGTTTACCTGCAGGCCCTCTAAGAGAGCCCTTAAAGCGTATGGAAGAAGTTAACTTTGTTGTGAGTAATGGCGCCTTATATCCCAACGCTACATTGATGAGTTTTGAGTATGGTTCACTGACCAATTTACTTGATCACCAAAAGCAATTTCCAACCTTTGCGCGTACCGAGCCTGTTTTTGCTGTTACCGGTATTGGTAATCCTCAGCGATTTTTTGAAGCATTACAGGTGCAGGGGTATAATATTATGAAAAATGCCTTAAGAGATCATCATCGATTCAGTCCAACCGATTTTGCCTTTACAGAATCCGCCCCCGTCATTATGACTGAAAAGGATGCGGTGAAATGCCAGGATTTTGCTCAACCAAATTGGTGGTATTTACCGGTCTCAGCACAGTTGTCCTCTGAATTTTGGGAGCCATTATTAGCTCAGTTAGCCAAAGTTAAAGAGGCTGGCACAGCAATCGGGGCTAAGCTCTCTGCCTGATGTATAGTGGGTGAACCTCTCACCCCGTTCCCCAAGCGTCTCAAAAACCTCAGGATCAGTTTCACAAATTATTTCTTGTACCGTTTTGGCGTTAATATCAGGCAAATCAGCATGTCTTCACCGCACTGAATGGCTAAATAAGCGACTGAATTACAGTAATAAGGATGATTCAGGTGCCGCAGCATGGGAAGTAGAAAAAAATAGACTATTATTTAAACCAAAAAGCCAGAATAAATCTGGCTTTATAAATTTGGCTCCTCGGGACGGACTCGAACCGCCGACCAAGTGATTAACAGTCACCTGCTCTACCGACTGAGCTACCGAGGAATGTAGCTTCAAACCGCCAATATTACTGCCTATGAAACCTCCGGTCAAGCACCAACTCTCTTTTCTGTCATTGCTGGCGAAGCAAAGATTATACAGAGCGTTCTGCTAGCGCGGCCGTAATTCTTTTCAGTGCCTCCTGAATATTCTCATCACTGGTAGCATAAGAAAGTCGGATGTAGCCTGGGGTGCCAAAGGCAGAGCCCGGTACTACAGCCACCTTGGCTTCAACCAATAAATATTCTGAAAATTCAAGATCAGTAGCAAAATTAAGTCTTTTCATGGCCTCGCGAACATCTGGGTAAGCATAGAATGTACCGTCAACGGGTAGAGCACGTATGCCAGGTATGGTATTTAATCCAGTAACGAGAAGGTCATGGCGACGTTTGAAGGTCGCAACCATTTCTGTAAGGCAATCAGTACCTGACTCAAGGCCTGCCGCCGCAGCGACTTGTGAGATAGAGCAGGGGTTAGATGTGCTTTGAGATTGAATCATTTCCATAGCGCCAATCAGCTGGGCCGGGCCACCAGCAAAGCCAATGCGCCATCCAGTCATGGAGTAAGATTTTGATACACCATTCACGGTAACTGTTCTATCAAAGAGTTCTGGGCAGACGTTCAGTAGGGTAACAAAAGGGGCATCAGACCAAAGGATGTGTTCGTAAATATCATCAGTCGCTATAACGATGTTAGGGTGTTTTTTAAGTACTTCACCCAAAGCCGCTAATTCATCGGCGGAGTAAGCCATACCTGAGGGGTTGGATGGGCTATTGATGATGAAAAGTCGTGTTTTAGGAGTAATAGCCTTGGTCAATTGTTCGGGAGTAATTTTAAACCGGTGCTCAATATCGGTCTCGATGATGACGGGAGTGGCTTTAGCCAGGTAGGCCATATCAGGATAAGAGACCCAGTAGGGTGCTGGTATAATCACTTCGTCACCCGGGTTAAGCAATGCTTGGAAAAGGTTATACAGCACTTGCTTGGCGCCAGCAGAGACAATGATTTGTTTGAGGTCATAATTTAAGCGATTTTCATTGGCAAACTTAGCCTGAATTGCCTTTTTTAAACGTGGCATACCGTCTACAGCTGTGTATTTGGTAAATCCATCATGTATAGCTTGAATAGCCGCTTGCTTAATATGCTCGGGGGTATCAAAATCAGGCTCCCCCACGCTCATTGAAATAATATTCTGACCAGAAGCGCGTAATGCGGCTGCACGCGCTGTAATAGCCAATGTAGGCGACGGTTTGACGAGTTTTATCGTTTCTGAAAGCTCCATTTGCATAATAACCAACCTGTATACTGTTAGAAGGGGCATGTATTATAAGGGGTTAGCTCTTGAATTACCACCGTCATTGCGAGCGAAGCGTGGCAATGACGGTGGTAATTCAAGACCTGACCCCTTATACTGCAAGCTATGAGCAAAAAATTTTCACTAAAGTCCAAGTTTAGCCCGGCTGGCGATCAGCCGCAGGCCATTGCTAAATTAATTGAGGGGCTGAACGATGGTTTGGCCAAACAGACGCTGCTAGGTGTAACAGGCTCCGGCAAAACCTTTACCATTGCTAATGTAATAGAAGCAGTACAGCGTCCCGCGATTGTCATCGCGCCAAATAAAACCTTGGCAGCTCAGCTATACAGTGAATTGCGTGATTTTTTCCCTAAAAATGCTATTGAGTATTTTGTTTCCTACTATGATTACTACCAACCAGAAGCCTATGTTCCTTCGTCTGATACCTTCATTGAAAAAGACGCTAGTATTAATGAGCAAATTGAGCAAATGCGCTTATCGGCGACAAAGGCCTTATTAGAGCGGGAAGATACCATCATTGTCGCGACGGTTTCAGCCATTTATGGTTTGGGGGATCCAAAATCTTATTTAGGCATGATGTTACATATTAGTGTGGGGGATCGAATTGACCAACGAGGGGTGCTTCAGCGTCTCGCCTCTATGCAATATACGCGCAATGACGTCGATTTCAGGCGTGCGACGTTTCGCGTTCGTGGTGATGTGATAGATATTTTCCCTGCTGAATCGGAAAGTGAGGCGCTGCGTATTGCTTTATTTGATGAAGAAGTCGAGAGTTTAAAAGCATTTGATCCATTGACCGGGGAGATTTTACGCGATGTGCCTCGTTACACGGTATTCCCTAAAACGCATTATGTAACCGCGCGTGAGACAGTATTAAATGCTATAGAAGATATTAAAGTCGAATTACGTGAGCGATTAGAAAACCTTAGAAACAACAATAAACTACTAGAAGCTCAACGCTTGGAGGAGCGAACACGTTTTGATATTGAAATGATGACAGAGATGGGCTACTGCAGTGGTATAGAAAATTATTCTCGCTATTTATCGGGCCGTACTCCAGGTGATCCACCGCCTACCCTGATGGAGTATTTACCTAAAGGCTCCATTGTTTTTATCGATGAGTCGCATGTGACTGTTTCACAAATAGGGGCCATGTATAAAGGCGATCGATCACGTAAAGAGACGTTAGTAGAGTATGGTTTCCGTTTGCCATCAGCATTGGATAATCGCCCATTAAGAGGGGATGAGTTTTGGGCAATGGTCCCTCAAACTGTTTTTGTTTCTGCAACACCGGGGCCTTTTGAGGCGGAAAAATCTGAACAAGTGGTTGAGTTGGTTGTGCGTCCAACGGGTTTGATTGATCCTGAGGTTGAGATAAGACCCGTAGGCAATCAAGTGGACGATTTACTCTCTGAAATTCGTCTTCGCATAGCCAAGAGCGAACGTATATTAGTCACTACACTCACAAAACGAATGTCAGAAGATCTTACTGATTATTATAGTGAGAGTGGTATTCGTGTACGTTATTTGCACTCTGATATTGCCACCGTAGAGCGAGTTGAAATCATAAGAGATCTACGTTTGGGCACCTTTGATGTTTTAGTCGGTATTAACTTACTTCGTGAAGGCCTTGATATACCTGAAGTTGCCTTAGTGGCGATTTTGGACGCGGATAAGGAAGGTTTTTTAAGGTCAACACGTTCTTTGATTCAGACGTCTGGTCGAGCCGCTCGTAACCTACATGGTAAGGTGATTATGTATGCGGATCGCATAACGGGCTCCATGGAAGCCGCTTTAGGTGAAATGTCGCGTCGTCGCACAGTGCAGATTGCTTATAACAAAGAGCACAACATTACTCCCGTGGGTATTGAAAAAGCCGTAAAAGATATTTTAGATACCGATCAGGCCAATCGCCCAGAGACCATAAGGCGAAGCATCGAAATTGCTGAGGAAGCCGCTGAGTACCTTGCCCTAACACCTAAAAAATTTGCTGCAGAAATTAAAGCCCTTGAAGAAAAAATGTATACCCACGCAGAGAATCTTGAATTTGAAGAAGCAGCTGCGGTTCGTGATAAAATTAAGCACTTGAAAGAAATCACGCTGTATGCGGGGTGAGGAGTTTTAGGTATTCTAAGTGTGCAGGATTAGCTTAAGTTTTTGGGCATTGAGGTATTATCGGTTTATTATGGTGTTTGCAGCCGCACTGAGCCGTTTGAAAAAGGTACAATCCCTGATGCTGTCTCAATCAGTAACTCACCCCTAGAACCTAGCCCCATGCCTGTACCACTTATTTTTTCTTGTGTATTGAAGGCAGCAAGTGGCTTATTAAGCAAATAATCATTAGAAGCCCATTGATCAACAAAAGGGGCAAAGCCTTCTTTATCAAATTGAGCTAGTGTTGCATAAAGGTCGGTGATAAGTGATCTGCTGAGCTCGTTGCGGTCTGTGAATTGACCGGTAATAGTATTGAGGTCTGTCCAGGGTTGATCAATTGTATTATACTGAGAACACATGCTGACATTCAGCCCAACGCCAATCACAGCGTCTGTGCAGCTGTGTGACTCACCGGTTAAATCGACTAAAACACTACAGAGCTTTTTGTTACTGTGATAAAGATCATTGGGCCATTTAAGCGCTAATTCGCTAATACCATATTTTGATAACGCATTGATCACTGCGCAAGCGACAGCTTGGGTTAGACCGCTAAGCTCACTGGTGTCTTTAATAAAGCGCCAGTATAGAGCTAAATAGATATTGGCAGCATAAGGTGAATGCCACTGACGACCAAAGCGCGCACGGCCCTGTGTTTGATGCTCGGTGAGTAATAATGTTCCAGACGGCTTTTTGTCCTTGATCATCCTCAGTATGGTATCGTTGGTAGACCCAAGGGTATCAACAAGTTCAAAATGGGGTATCTGCTGTTGTGTCTGCGGCGAAAGGTTCTGCCAGATTTGTTTTTTGTTAAGCAATTGTACTGGCCGGGTGAATCGGTAACCTTTTCCTTGATTCCGTTCCACAGGAATCCCCAGCTCGGCGAGCTTGTGCATTATTTTCCAGACAGCACTACGCGTGATGTTCAGAAGATCACCAATTTCTTGCCCTGATCGGCTTTTACCGTCAGCTAAGAGCGCGATAATTTCACGAAAATTATTATTCATTGTTAAACTTTAGCCTAATTAAAGCGTAATAGTGTAGTATGGCCTGTCATCACTATTGGGGTTACGGTGTAAAACAAATCTAATATATGCCAGATATTACCCATAATACAACCCCAAATTTCAAATGGGTATAGGTAAAAACTACCTAGCACAGTAAAATGGCGGGTTTGAGGGGGTAAATTAGTTTTTCATAGAGCATGTCTTAAGAATATTGTTAAAAGACTCACTGGGTGGTAGTCTACATCCCCTGGAGAGATGTCTGAGTGGTTTAAAGAGCACGCCTGGAAAGTGTGTGTACGCTAAACACGTACCGAGGGTTCGAATCCCTCTCTCTCCGCCAGTTTACAGGGCTCGAACTTTTTTGGCGTGATTTTTCAAATCCAACAATGCCCCTCTGCCCCCCCC
>JBGSSQ010000258.1:0-2398 GCA_041736975.1 Gammaproteobacteria bacterium | reverse complement strand
AGGCATGAAAAAATGGGTAGCTGTTGTTCATATGAGCTAAGCGATAAGGTACGATATCTGGGCCACCTAAACCAATTTGATGAGTACTTGCAAAGCTAAATAGTCTGCTCATGTATTGATGATCATTATGCCATTCACCGGGAAAGAAATTGACATACTGAATGACAAGACTGCGATGAAATGAATTGCGTAAATCGAGAATATTCTCAAGTTCTGAATAAAAGTAATTATCAAATGTAAAGTTTAATGGAGGGTTTTTCGGATCAAAATCGACTGCTGTTTCGGGTAAGTTTATGCCATAAATTCTTCCATCGAACTGACGAGCTAATTGATGAATTAACAAGGAATATCTTTCTCTTACTGCAGGGTCCCATACGCGAGCTACCCATCCTGTGGTTGTTGGCATTCCCTCACCTGGCGCATCGTACTGTAGAGCCACTCCGCCGTGATAAGGTGCTTCATGAAGGATATAATCAGGGACATTATAGAGAGTTGGACTAAATGACCGATCTTGTAATTGGACAAATAGACTTTTATTGATCTTTTTGAGGGCAGCTAGATCTTTTTCGATTTTTAAAAAGTTATAAACTCCTTTTTTTGGCTCTAATTGTCTCCAAGAGTAAATGACTTGCGCTCCACTAATGCATTGATTTTCTAATTTCATTTTAAAATCAGTAACATTATTTCCCCCTAAAAATAGGAATAGCTTTGGTAGATCCTTGCCATAAGCAGTGTCATTGACATTGAATGAGATCAATAATAATAAATATAAAACTCTTCTAATGAAACCATTTGTAGCGTTTATAGAAAACAAATATTGTAACATAGTGCTTTTTTCCTTTATGGGCCAGTTGTAACGTTTCAATACTTAAAGCTAAGAAATCTTTGAATAAAAATGAAAAGTTCAGGAAACACCCTTCATTTCCTCCTCGTATATAAACTTATGCCCCACTGGTCAGAGATTGATTGTTTGCAGTGAGTATGCAAAAGATTGGACACATTGAGTAGTCCAGAACTGATAGGTCTTGGTTTGAACGTTGATTCGATTTCTTGGTGGACTGGAAATCGAGAAACTTTACTTCGTGATTTACTGGTTGCCATACTGATGATTAATCGGTTTATGTTCTTGTCATATTTTTCAGAAATAAAAGACAATGACGAGAAAAAATCTTCAAGTAATATCTTTGCTTGGGTAAGAGACAGTCATGATTGAAAATATCTATCCTAACAGAGACTAGAATTTAAAATTAGCACAATTACTTTCACATGCTATCCCAAGCTTTACAAACAAAATATAAATAATGCTATGGCACCTATGCGATCGGACATAGAAGTTTGCATTCTGTCGTTAAAGATAGCTATTGTCGACCTACGGTTGATGCTTCCGATCGTATCCGCCCATCAACTGTGAACGGATACGATGATAATCTAATTCAGGTTAATCATTAAATGTAAATTAGGTACCTAAAGATGCGCATAACCATAATTTACCTAGTCACTTTAAACTTTGCCAATACACTCGCATTATGTGTGGTGAAGATGAAATCTTGTGCATTCACTATGATTTGATAGTCATCAGTAGATGGCGTTACCCATGGCGAGACCATCAGATATGTTGTGCTTACTTCACCTGGGGCTAGATAAGCTATGGTTTCTGTGATCCTTGATCTGATATTTGGATAGGGATTATTAAAGAAATAGCGAAAAGTCGTTGGAGCACAATCTACGCTGTCATTGTTTTTTAAGGTGATGGTATACCGTCCACTTTTTCTAACTGGAATCGCTTGAGTTCTAGGCGCAATCGTCATAGTTGGCTTTATCCTTGTGCAAAGGCCCGATGGTGGTGGGGGAGGCTCCTGACCAAATACAATGGAAAGAGAAGCCGAACTGTTTGATAGGCTATTCAATCTTATGGTGACCCCTCCATTAGGAGTGCTGAGATCTTGATACGATTGACCTGGCAATAGCGCGACTTTCCTGAATCGGAAATCGTTATCCTTAGGCGTCATGTCTAGTAATAACGATGTATCACCATTGAGGTCATTAGCTTGATGTATTAAGACGCCTTTCGTAAAGTCACAATCGTTACAATCCGCTAACGGTGCATCAAAACCAAGTCCTTGACGAAACTCAATATAATAAAAATCTTTTGAACCATCAGCACGTATTCCTTTTAAGATCTTTAAAGCTTTTATATTAGTATCACTAAGCTCATAAGGAGCAAGTGAGTAGTTACCACTGGCAGTTACAGTCTGGATAAGCGATTTATTTTGATAGAGCAACCAACCAATGCGTTCTTTTTGATAAGCATTAAAATGGGCATCATATCCCATACCCATGACGTCAGCACCATCGCCATACTCCATTCTCTGGCAATCACTCCCAGTACTTTTTCCCT
>JBGSSQ010000243.1:0-3051 GCA_041736975.1 Gammaproteobacteria bacterium | reverse complement strand
GAGCATAGCCTGGTCCTGGGTCGCACTATTTGCACTAATCCCTACTGTGATGGTGTTGATCACCAGTTTTTTAGAAACCACTCCATCACAAAGCATCGCCTTTAATTTCACCTTCGAAAATTATGCGGAGCTAATGGATCTAGCCTACCTCAAAATTTTTCTGCGCTCACTGATCATCGCGGGAGGATGTACACTAATCTGTTTAATCATCAGCTACCCTTTCGCCTACGGTATTGCCCATGCTCACCCACGCTTTAGATCCGCTTTGCTGCTACTCGTGATCATCCCTTTTTGGACCAGCTCCCTGATTCGCACTTATGCCATCATGACTATATTAAAAACTAAGGGCATCATTAATACCGCGCTACTCGCGCTTGGGATCATTGACCTGCCCATACAACTTCTATACACCAACGCGGCCCTATTTATAGGGCTCACCTATACCCTATTGCCTTTTATGCTGCTGCCTTTATACGCCAACATGGAAAAAATGGATTTAACCCTCATCGACGCCGCGCGTGATCTAGGCGCCAAACGACTCACCGTTTTGAGAAAAATTATGATACCTATCACCATGCCCGGTATTTTAGCCGGATCCATGATGGTATTTTTACCCGCTATGACCCTCTTTTATATCCCCAATTTACTCGGGGGTGCCAAAAGCATGCTGCTCGGCAACCTCATCCAAGAACAATTCCTATCAGCCGGAAACTGGCCATTAGGTGCTGCTAGCAGTGTGCTGCTGATCATTTTCATGTTGTTATTGGCACACTGGTACTGGCAACGCACACCAGAAAGCGATAGGGCGGAGCTTGTATGAAACCCACTTCACACCAGAGCTCACAGCAAACTCCGGTTTTAGCGAGGATGCTCTAACATGTTGAATAAAATCATAAAATATAGCTATCAGTCATTGGTATACGCTTTTTTGTATGTACCCATAATCGTCATTATAATTTTTTCTCTGAACGACTCTTCACGTTCTTTAATCTGGCAAGGCTTTACCTTCAAATGGTATGCGCAGTTAGCCCACGACTCTGATCTGCTGCGTGTGGCATGGCACTCTTTGGTAATAGGCGTACTTGCTGCCTCACTTGCCTCCTTGTTAGGTACCCTCACAGCCATTGGCTTGCATCGCTACCGATTCAAAGGGCGCAAGTTAATGCAAGCTCTGGTTTTCTTTTTGATTATTGTTCCCGACATTGTCTTAGCCGTTGCTCTACTCATGTTATACAACACATTCGGACTTCCCTTAGGATTTTGGTCCATCCTTTTAGCCCACACAAGTTTTTGCATGCCTTTTGTGGCCGTGATGGTGTTAAGTCGTGTTAAATCACTGGATGGCGCCTTGGTAGAAGCCGCTAAAGATTTGGGGGCCAGCGACAGTACTATTTTAAGACAGATTCTACTGCCCCTGTTATTACCTGCAATTCTGGCAGGATGGTTAATCAGTTTTACCTTGTCTTTAGACGATGTGATGATTAGCTTTTTTGTTTCCGGCCCTTCCTTTCAGATTTTACCCCTGAAAATCTATGCCTTAGCACGCCTAGGGGCCAGCCCTGAACTCAATGCTTTGTGTACCATTATTCTTGGTCTCACACTGCTGCTCATTTTATCCGCACACTGGTTCATGCGTAAAAAAACCATTTAGGAGATAAGCCATGAAGTGGGCAACGATTATTTTTACAGTATTATTTTGCTTAACTGCACAAGCCAAAGGCAAAGTGCTCAATGTCTATAATTGGTCTGATTACCTACCTGCGCATTTACTCAAGCAGTTTGAAAAAGAAACTGGCATTACGGTTAATTACGCGGAGTTTGACAATAATGAAACGCTGTACGCCAAAATAAAATACACCAAACGAGGTGATTATGATGTCATCGCACCCAGTAGTTATCTGGTGGACCGCATGCGTCGCGAAGGGTTGCTCCATGTCATCGATAAAGAACAATTAAGCAACTGGAAGAATCTTGATCCGTTTTTCTTGCACCGCGACTACGATCCAAACAATGATTTTAGTGTGCCTTACCTATGGTCCTCCACAGGCATCGCCATCAACACCCTCTACCATAAACCTAAAGAAGTCACCAAGCTGGCCGATTTATGGTCACCCAAATACCGTAACCAACTCTTAGTACTCAATGAATGGCGAGACACCTTCACTAGCGCTTTAATCAAACAAGGCGACAACATTAATACCGTGAATCCTGACACTATCAAAGACGCTTATCACACGCTCATCGATTTAATGCCTAACATCCGCGTTTTTAACAGTTCAGCCGTAGCCAATATGCTCATCGATGAAGATATCACGATCGGCATAGCCTGGGGTGGCGATACATTTTTAGCGAGCCGTGAAAATCCGCACATTGTCTTTGTTTACCCCCAAGAAGGCTTTCAGATCAGCTTAGATTGCCTCGCCATCCCCAAAAACTCACAACACCTCACAGAGGCCCACCAGTTTATCAATTTCATACTACGCCCTGAGATCATCAGCCAAATCCCCCCCCTCATTGGCTACGCCACTCCCAACCTTGCTGCCAACGCCACCTTATCCGAGGCACTGCGCAAAAACCCTATCATTAACCCTAGCGAAGAAACTCTGAAACGCGCCAAGTTCCAACGTGACTTGGGTAGCGCCAACCGGATTTATGAGCGCTATTGGGAACGCCTTAAGATCGGTGCTGACTGAGGCGGGGGGCAAGACTTGCCCCCCTTTCTGCCCCCTCCCCCTTATCTAGCAGTAACAGCCAACATTTGCTATGATCGCACTGTTAACAAAGATTAGTGTCCCCTACGACTGGAGAAGTTTTTATGGAATTTGTTTTTGAATACGGCCTATTTTTGGCCAAAGCAATGACAATAGTGCTAGCTATTGTAATGATCGCCGTCGTTATTACTGTGCTAGCATCAAGGGATAAAAACCCACTGCACCGATTAACAATAAAACGTTACAACAAACAGTTACAGGGTTATTCTGAAGCTTTAAATGAAAAGATTTTAAATAAAAAATCACTGAAAGCTTTCAAAAAAAAGGCTAAACAACTACT
>JBGSSQ010000218.1:0-2220 GCA_041736975.1 Gammaproteobacteria bacterium | reverse complement strand
AGGCAGTCGGCAAATCACCATGAAAACCTATCTCAGCAGCTCCATAAGGAATATCAATGGGCTGCGAAGTATTATTTCGATATCTCGCCTTTTCACATTTCGCCTTATCCCACAGTGTGGTATTCGCACTAATTAGATCTTTTGCGCATATAATTTGTGCTTTAAATCGTTCCTGAAATTGGGTTTGACAGTGATGTCCCTTTGGCCAAATTTGAATATTTAGTAGTATTGGCTTCAGATCTGTACTGCTTCGTGAACGGATATACTCACACAACCCGTAGAATAAAATGGTCATATCCGTCATGGTTTTAGTAGCTGAGACACTTTGCAAGCTCAAGAGCAAGTTCATTTCCGTTTCAACAAACTGGGTAACCACCCCATGAGTACGAGTTTTTGATGCTGCTGCCGATGCAACCGTCGCAATGCCTCTTTGAAAATACGCTCCCCACCCCAAATTGCTCGTTGGCACCGCTGCCGTCTCTGAATCCTCTTTTAGATTAGCCGGCATGTTCTTATCACGATACTCAGCGAATATTGATACCAATAAATTCCTTAATTTAATAGGGGTGAAGCGAACAACAAAATCTTGTTGAGCTTGAGCTAGCTCTTTTGCTAGTTCAGCTCTAGCTTGATCTAGAGACTGAGCGGCTTCAACTCTAGCCTCAGCTAAAGACTGCTCTGCGTTCATTAGATGTTGGTCTGCTTCAGCTCGATGTTGGTCTGCTTTCGCTCTAGCCTCAGCTAGACGTTGGCCTAGCTCAGCCCTAGCTTCAGCTATAATATTACCTTCAGGCATACAAGCTGTCTTAACATATTGATTATATCGCGCATCATATTTATCGACTTCTTTAGAATATACATCGACCATTTCAGCACAGTGATCAGCTAAAGATTTTTTTAAACCAACCTGAGTCTCCACCTGATGCTCCAATTGAGACAGCCGCCCCTTAATCTCACATTCAGCAACTTCAAATTTATTTTCAGCCTTACATGTAGCAACACGTAATCGACATTCAGCCTCAACTTCAATTGTTTTAGCACGCGCCTCAATTGTCCGAACTTTTGCTTTATCAAGCCGAGCTTTCACCTCATTTATACTGTTAACTGATTCGAGTATTTGATTGACAGACTTCTCTATATTTTTATTTGGATATTGAGCTGAATAATTTCGATCTGGTTGTTGCATTGATTTATCTCCTATTTTTAGATCGCTCATAGACTATACAAAGTTATCAGATAAAAACATCAGTAAAAAACACTGACAAATTGCTACCTTAACAGCCATACGCCGATTCACTTTAAGCTAGTGAAGCACCCCAATAGTTAGTATCAATCTATCGTTTTTCAAAAATAGGCTATAATGAAAGAATGGATCATGTTGTTATTACGTTTATACTATCCTATTTATTAACTTTATTATTATATTAGGAAAACACTGTATGAATAAGTTACTTACCTTGGGAGCGGTTGCTCTTGTAAGCTTTAGTCTAACCGGTACTGCTTTTGGCAAGAATATTAAAGTTGTTTGTCAAAGCGATCCCAAACATGACAAAGCCAAATTGATAAAAGCCTTAAAAACCCGTGAAAAAGGCGATAAAATCGTGGTTTTTGGAACTTGTTTACCTAAAGGTATTCAGGATTCAGCAAGTCACGCTTATCAACCTGAACGTACCGGTGTTGTTATTTTAATACCGACCAAATCGCAACCCTATAGCACTTGAACATTTGGCCGAGTAATTAGCTATGAACCTGCCTATGACATCGTAATGCCAACCACTGTCATTATCGATCAAGGGGCTTCAAGTACTACTCAAAGCAAAGTGGAAAGTACATCGAGTGAATCCTCTTCAACCATGACTTCCAACACTGCCACTAACCAAAAGAAGGAAGCCGAACAAGCAGAAACCAATCACACGGATGCTAAAGAGCCTGTGGACAACGAAAATGAACACCAAGATGCTACATCTGATAACAGTGATGACACGGCAGAAGACGCTAGCGATAATAGCGGCGAAGATGATTCTGGTGACAGCAGCAGTTCTGATGATGAAGGAAGCGCTGATGATAGTTCCGATGATTCAGGCGACTAACACCGAAGGAAATTAAAGATTTATCAATGGCAGCCATATAAAATTGCTTTAATGAGAAAGTTTATGAAGCTGTAGACGCTATGATGGTGAACCGTGAAAACCCGTATTGTAATGATGCCTATACGGGTTT
>JBGSSQ010000183.1:0-14599 GCA_041736975.1 Gammaproteobacteria bacterium | reverse complement strand
CGACCTTTGGTATAGACGAGTAGACCATCGTATTTTAATTTTGGTGCGTCCAAAAACATATCAGAAATTCGAATAGCTGAATCTAATAGTCCACCCGGATTATTACGTAAATCAAGCACTAAGCCTTTTAATTTACCGTTGGCATCTTGCTGCAATTTGATGATGGCTTTTTTGAGATCTTCTTGTGCAGGTGCTTGGAAGAAGACAATGCGCGCATAACCAAAACCAGGTTCAAGCATTTTACTTTTAACAGAGGCAACTTTGACCACATCGCGAATCACACTGAAGCGAAGTGGCTTTTTCTCGCCTTTACGTAAGATGGTGAGCTCAACCGGTGTTCCGCGTTTGCCGCGTATCATGTTAATTGCTTCGCGTACGGTCATTTTACGAATAATTTTGTCGTTGATGCGAATAATCATATCGCCGGCTTTGATACCCGACTTAAAAGCAGGGGTATCATCCAATGGGCTGATGACTTTTATATAGCCATTTTCAGGGATGATTTCAACACCTATACCGCCGAATTCGCCGGTGGTGACTGTCTGCAAGTCTTTTAGTTCCTCTTCGTCAAGGAAGGAGGAGTGCGGGTCTAGATTCATGACCATGCCACGGATGGCGTTATTGAAAAGCTCTTTGTCAGCGGGGTTCTCTATATAATAACGTTTGATTTGGGCAATGACAGTAGAGAAACGTTGAATATCATCAACCGGGATTTCTAAAGACCCTGACTTTGCCGGTACGATTGCTGCTACAGGTGTTACACTGGGTGTTTCACTCGGTGTGGTGCTTGGTTTTGCTGAGCCTAGGCTTGCGGTAGTGATGCTTAAGCCTGTGGCAACGACAATCGTTAGAATGCCTGTTAAAAAATACGTTCTTGACTTCACAGCTGACTCCCTGTTTGACTGTTATTCCTACTCAAAAAGTAGGAACGTCTTCCTTTAAAGAAAAACCATTGACCATGGTTTAGCGACAACCCTTGCCGTCTGCCATTAACCATAGCGTATAAAACCATATTGTGCCAGTGAGCGGTAGACATTACGATAACCAACGGTGGGGGTTAATAGGCTTACTCTGATGTCTAAGACCAAAATACAGGCCGGGTTGGCTTTGGCCGCCGCTATTGCCTACTGTGCAAATCTCATCTCCAGGTGCGACGACAGCGCCAACTGGTAGTAATAGTCTTTGATTATAGCCGTAAAGTGTCATGTATGATTGTCCGTGGTCAATAATCATTAAAAATCCAAATCCAGGCATCCAATCCGCAAAAACCACCTTACCTGGGGCAATAGCGCGTACAGTATCCCCGGATTTTGCTCTGATTACAATACCGCTGGTTTTTAGCTGGCTATTTTTTACCGGCTGGCCAAATTCAGTGATCACTGTGCCCTTGATAGGCCAGGCGTAGCGTCCGCGATGCGAGGAAACGTATTGACTGGAGTAACTGTTGCTGCGCTGCAGTTGTGTGAGTACGGTTTGCAGCTTTTTCTTATCGTCGATGAGCGAATGCAAATTGGTTTTTTGGGCTGTGATAGTTTGGTCAATATTAGCCATGAGTGATTGTCGTTGCTTCATTTGATCTTGTAATTTGCGTTGGGCGAGTTGCTGTTGCAACTGTAGCTGAGTCAGTACATTTTGCTCTTTTTGCAGGTCGGCTTTTTGTTGAATGAGGGCTTGTTGAGTTTGTGTCATGGCGGTAAGAATTTCCAGACGACTTTTGGCTAGGATTTCGGTGTAGTAAGTCATTCGGTCAATATTAGCGTTGTTTTCATTGTTTAATAAAATTTTAAGAGGGTGTTTTTGTCCCAGTAAATAATGCGCTTTTAGTTGTTCAGCGAGAGCTAATCGTTGCTGATCACTTTTTTTATTTAGTTCATTGAGTTGTAACTGCAGCTGTTGTATTTTGGCGTTACTTTGTTGGAGTGTTTGATTGGTTTGGGCGAGTTTTTTATACCAGTTACTCATGCGTGTTTCGGTCTTTTTTAATTCATGTTGTATGGTTTCAAGACGATTTTTTTGTGCGGTGATAGATTCTTGCGTTTGTGCAATGGCTTTGTCGACTTTGCTGAGTTGATCGCGTGTTTTGCTGATACTCGCGAAGGCGGTATTGCCACAAAGAAAAATACTGAATAAGGTAATCGTTAGAAGATGTCGCATAAGTGGTTGCTCGTGTTATTCGATTAGCTTAAACAATGGGCGTGCTGTCATCTCAGGGGGCTGCTTTAACCCGAGCATGGATAATAGTGTAGGTCCTATGTCGGCTAGATTACCTTCTGAAGCCGCGACAGTTGCCTTTCGACCCACATAAATGACAGGTACCGGATTGGTTGTGTGGGCGGTGTGTGCTTGTTGAGTGACTTCGTCAAACATAAATTCGGCATTACCATGGTCGGAGGTAATGAGGGCTTCACCACCCACAGCCTTTAAGGCGTCGATGATTTTTGCTAGGCTACTGTCAATCGCTTCTATAGCTTTGATGGTGGCCGATAAGTTGCCACTGTGGCCGACCATGTCGGCATTGGCGAAATTACAGATGATGAGTGCGTGGCGCTGGCTTTTGACGGCGTCACACAATTTTTCGGTAAGCTCGGGGGCACTCATTTCGGGTTGTAAATCATAAGTACTGATTCTGGGGGAGGGCACTAAGATGCGCTCTTCATTATCAAAAGGTTCTTCTTGTCCGCCATTGAAAAAGAAAGTGACATGAGCATATTTTTCAGTTTCAGCAATACGTAATTGATGAAGCCCGGCATCGGCCACACATTGACCGACCACATTATTTAAGTTGATGGGAGGCAGTGCCACCACGGTTTTTAAATCTTCCGCATATTGTGTTAAAGAGACAAATGTAGCGAGCTTAGGTTTTTTTGCACGTGGGAAATAGTCAAAATCTGTCTCTATAAACGCACGAGTTAGCTGGCGAGCTCGATCGGCACGGAAATTCATAAAAATAATGACATCACCATCCTCAATAGTCGCCGTGGTAGAGGTGCACAGAGTGGGCTGAACGAATTCATCGTTTTCGCCGCGCTCATAGGCCATAGCGAGCGCCTTGGCGGGTGTGTCCGTATGAAAAGCGGCTTTACCCTCGGTGTACAAGTCATAAGCCAGCTGAGTACGTTCCCAGCGCTTATCGCGATCCATGGCGTAATAACGCCCGCAAAGGGAAGCAATAGGCCCATAACCTGATGAAGCCAATGTGTGGTCGATGAGATTGAGCGATGCCAGTGCGGAACGTGGTGGGGTATCTCTACCATCTAAAATGGCGTGTACACAGAGTTTTTTAACCTGTCGTTTACCAGCAAGAGCGATGATCGATTGAATGTGGCGTTCATGGCTATGGACGCCACCTGGTGACAACAACCCCAGAATATGTACAGTGCTATTAGCCGCATTGGCTTTTTCAAAGGCTTCATTAAAAGCGGTGTTGTCATCAAAGCTGCCATCCTCTATGGCCAGATCAACGCGCACCAAATCCTGAGGCACCAAGCGGCCCGCTCCCATGTGCAAATGACCCACCTCAGAATTGCCCATCTGGCCAACGGGCAGCCCTACAGCTAACCCAGAGGCGTCAATTAAGGTATGCGGGTATTTTGCCCACAAGGTGTGCCAGGTCGGTGTGTTGGCCTGTTCTATGGCATTTGATGCTGGGTTTTCGCTATAACCCCAGCCATCAAGCACAATTAGTACTACGGGTTGATGTTTCATGAGGCTCATACTACATGCTATTAGTGAGTGATAAGAATGTTAATGAGGGTATGTGGAAGGGCGCCAAAAGTCAATTGAAGAGTAGTGTCTTTGTAATCCCGAAGCCTTAATGTGGACGGCTAAAATGGATTGACGATAGATAAGCCAGACACTTTGTGCGCATTATGCATATCTTCTGAGTAGAGAATATTACAATTAGCAGATTTGGCCGATGATATAATGAGCGAGTCATACCAAGAATATCCCGTATCTTGCGCTGTTGTCAGTGTAGTTTGATAGAGCAAATTATTAGGGTACACTTCACATAATGGCATTAAAACCTGATTAAGATAATCTTTTGCTTCATCAGTATTCATCGGTTTGCTAAATTTCCTGGTGGCCACATTGAGAAATTCCTGAACCACTTGATAACTTATAATGCCACTGTTTTGGCTGAGTGCATCTTCGACAAGATCCATTGCGATAGCTCGCTTTTTCTTTGCCCGAGCGTCAAAGGTATAAATGAGGATATTGGTATCTAGAAAGTATTTATCGCTCATTCAATTCATCTCTGGAGAAATGTTTGGTGTTATGCACCGCGCTCATGTTTTCCATCAGACGACGATAATTTTGGGCCGCAGCGGTATTACCCACATAGCGCTCAAGCCATAATCGAAATTCAGCATTGAGGGTTTTATGCTCTCTAGATGCTTTGGCTCGTGCTAAAGAGATTAGTCGCTCATCTGCGCTCAACGTTATATTGTTTAACATGGTTAACTCCTGATATCTAATGTACACTCTTAAATTATACACTATGATAGTGTATAATGCAAGTGTGAAGAGTGGTGTCTTTGTAGGCTCAAAATGAGCCTTTGCTAATAATTTCTTAATGTTTTAGTGGTATAGTGTAGGCGTTAACAATAATTTTGGAGTCTATTATGGAATCGCTCGTTGAAAAAAATGATAACAATAACAATGAAGCAGCGCCACTGTTACAACTAAAGCCAGGTGAATATACTGAAATTCTCCAGCAATTGCGTGAAGGCATAACCTTTGTAGTAGAGCATTTAGACGATAGCTATAGAGCAGAACTAGGGATTAGTCCAGACGATACTAGCGTTCTCAATACTACCTATGCTATTCATGCCGATGACGCTCCTCGCATTCGCAGCCTAAAAGCGATGTTAAACAGTGCTTATCATATCAACAATGCCTTAACCAGTTTAAATAATAATGGCTATAAAGTTAAGGTCTTAGCCTATGATTTGCCGAAAATTCTGCTTGATATTCGACACTTAGATATTGGCAGTGACTTTGGACACATCAAAAAATTCTTAAGCGAGAATATGGCTCTATTTACCGACCAATTCGAAAAATTCCGTAAGCTCGATGGTAATGAAGAAGCCATGAAATTAATCACTAATGAAAAATCACTTTTCCCCGAAGACCCAGGTTGGAGTGATTATTTCATTAAGCCCATGGCGGAAATAGAAAAATATATTTCGGAAAAATTTAAAGTTGATCTACCTGAATCAGGTAAGTACTGCGGCTATGTTGATAATGATAAGCGTGGTAATAGCTTAAAAGCAATGGTGAATATCTTACGCCACACCTCCAATATCATGGTGGCGCTGGACAAGGGGATTACAGTTTCCCCCAACGATACCTGGGCCAATATCAAAAGCTATGATGGTTATCGATATTATTCAGTGCTGCAAGAAGTTTTGGCAATGTCAGCCGATTTTGACCATCTCGATACCGATCAAATTACTGATTTAGTTAATAACATGTTTAACAAAGAAAGCAATATCGCTGAAGAGTTATTGTTTAGTCTCGCGTTCTCTATAGACCAATTCGAAATTGATTTAGGACTCAAGGCGGGCACTATTTTTAATAAATTCAAACCGATGTATGATGCATTCTTTGAGATATCAAAAAACGTGACGCTAAAAGATCAATTCACTCTGGAACGTCTACAGCGTCATCAAGTGCTGCTTAGTGAGCACGAAGACAATATCAAAAAACGTCAGGGGCAGATAGGGAAACTTGAGACTACCCAACAAGAACTACTGAAAAATACCCGTGTGGCATCTGTATTTGATTTGCCGGTCGATCTCATAGACAACCTTTGCGATCTATTCGATATCAAAGAACAGGATGATCAAGCCAAAAAAATCACCTTAATTAATTTATGCAGCAATTCATTGATTGAAAGATGTAAAGATGAGCAAGAAAAAGACAATGCAGAAAAGAACGATAAAGTTGGATTTTTTGGCAATATAGCCAATGTTTTTGCCCACAAGCTAGGCTATCAGGCTGACACGGGTTATGCATTTTGCCAAGAAATGTCTGAGCTATTAACTATTCGTAATATGCAATTTGAGGAAGATATCAAACAATCTACGCTAACCAATACAATTTTGAAAAAACGTATTGAGAAAGAAAATGAAAATGTTATCCAAATTGCTGCTGATAAAGTGCTTAGTGAAGCAATTCAATCATCGAAAAAAGCTGTAAATGATCAAGAATCAGTTGCGCATATTAATCCGCTACCAGCGCCAAAAGCTAAGGCTAAATCAGGTCTGGTTAAAATGTTCTTTGGGTTGGTAGGGGCATTTTTTAAAGACGTTTTCCGAGCAATTGGTAATTGGTTTAAAAAGGTGTTTACTCGAAAAGCGCAGTCAGAAGTTGTGAAGTCACCATCATCAGAAGCAACATCTACTTATCAGAAGCTTAGAGAGCAAAATGGATTTGAGCCTGGTACCAATCCTGAAAATACAGAGGTTCCTAATCCTAATGTGGAAAATAAGAAGGTAAATAAAGTGGCAGAAAATAGGCCACTGCTACAAGCAGAAGATGATAGTAGAAATGAAGTGCAGTTAAGTCCTTAGACTGCACACTCATTCTCTGTAGTCTTCTTCACCCACTCATATCTATGCTTAAAACAAGTTAGGGTGCCTCTTGGATGGACGCCAGGGGACGGGGGTATTGAATCAGGACACGCCGTGGCCCAATCCATGGGGGCTCTGTCTAAACATCCCTGTTTCTTAAGGTCCTGATTTAATCTCATTAATAAAGAGAGCAGTTATCCGTGCACTGGCTGCATATTGTGTTGTGGTAGCAAAACGACTAGAAGCGTCCTCGCTTAGGATAGTGGCAAGATAACTTGATACTCGACACCACAAGGCTTTAGCCAGTGCCAGTTCTTTTAGAAGAGGGACTGTATTTTGTTCAGTATCTTTGCATGGGTTTTGGAATAGTTCCCGGGCTGCTGGGATTTCATCCATTGATTCATCCAGCATTAAGGATAACCACCTACTTTCCTCATGGTAATTGAGGCGGCCATTTGGATTGAGTACATAATTAATACAATTCTGAAGCAATAATCTGGTTGATGGCCGTAATTTTATCGATTGCTCTATATTCTGCATGATACTAATAAAGCATTCCTCGTGTTTTGCAAGTTGCAACCAGAGTTGTGGCGATAAGTTGAGCAGTTGCACGAGCTCATTTTCTAAAGGAGATTGAGTGTATTGTAGAGAAATAGGTTCTCGCCAGATGCTTGTTGGTGACATGGCCTCTCCCTTAAACCGCGTAATTTTTCTCAGGAGGTATTCATGGTATAGCGTAGAAACGCAAGTGTTGAGCATAACTTCGCTAATTTGATTAGTTTCGAACGACATTCTTAAGGACCCAACTAGACAAACTGCACTGGTATTAAGTTTTCCGGAAAACAACGTGAAGCCACGATATGGGTCGGTTTTAAAGAATAGGCTTTCTGAGGCTTTGCCGTATTGATCACTAAGCCGAGGTGATATTAACCGAAAATTTTGAACTCTAGGCTGATCGGATGTAGAATACGAGCTTACGGTATCGGAAGTATTATGTCAGATCAAGACCTTAAAAAGCTGCTCTCTATTGTTTCTCCACGAGAGGTGGCCGAGATCTGTACGCCATTATTTGAAAGTTTTGATTTAAATTCGTTTATTTATACAAGAGTTTATAAAAACAATGCGTACTGGACGCTAAGCAACCGAGCTGATTGGGTTCAGCACTTTTACTGTGAAAAATATGCGCACCCTAAAGTAGATTTTTCTACTTTGAAATCAGGCTATTATGTGAATATAGAAGAACTTGGAATTCCGCAGGATCAAATTGTTACCGCTAGAGAGTGCTTTAATGCTGATTATTGGCTTAATATAATTAAAACTCATGAGAAATATTATGATGTGATCGCTCTTGCGGGAAACAGGGGATGTTTTAAAATCATTGATATGTATTTGAATAATGCTGATCTCTTGGAGCATTTTTACTACTATTTTAAAGATAAGGCACACCGACTAATTAAGCAGGCGGAAGCTCAAAAAATTGCGCTTCCTGACAAGAAAACTTTTTCTGTGTTGAATGATGAAGATTCTGCTGAGTTAAGATCGCGTTTTCTAAAGAACACACCTATAGAACGGTATCATGTATTAGATGATAGTGGTAAAGGGTATGTTACTCAGCGAGAATATCAAATTGTGTTTTTGCTGTCTCAAGGAAAGTCTACAAAAGAAATTTCTGTACTGACTGGGTTGACACCAAGAACCGTCAAGTCTTATCTCTATAATGCGATGCAGCGATTAGGATGTTACAATCGAGCTCAACTTATCACTCTTATCAAGGCCGGTTATGCTTTTAAATAAGAGGTTGTCTAATATTAAGGCACTGGTGTTTGTGGCTCTTTTTTTTTCACATTCATTTTTTCAGGGCACTTATTTAAATTCGATTAGTGATACCTTAATCAAAGCGTATCACTTTTCCCCTCTGGAAATTAGTTTGTTATCAGCCATATTCTTTAGTTCAGCGGGTGTGCTTTTTCTGTTGATGGATATGTTAATACGGTCCTATACCATGAGAAAAGTGCTGCTCCTAGCTTCTTTTTGTTCTGTTTTAGGCTCAATCTTATGCGTTATTTCTACTGGTTATGCGGGCTTTTTTGTCGCTAGAATATTTTTTGGTATAGGGTATAGTGTAGCGTTTGTCTGTTGTATGCGATGTGTGTCTGTATGGTACCCTCGTCGGTTTAGTTTAGTGATGGGTGTTATATCTGCTTGTGTTATCCTGTTTGGGTTGATTGGGCAGGCGCCGATGGTTTATTTGGTAGATAACTGTGGTATTCATCAGGCGTTCATAACGGATTTAATGTTGAGTTTAGTCGTTTTTGCAGGGATACTAGTTTATCAGCGGAGATATGATAGGGACATAAGCTCAGAAGATCCAAAATCTTCCAATATCTCGGGGTGGAGAAAGTGTTTCACAAAACCTTATCTTTCTCTCTATAGTCTATATGCCTGTTTTGTTAACGCGCCTATTTTGTTTTTAGGGAGTGCGTGGGGAAATGTGTATTTGGTTGAATCTCTGTACTTGACTCGAAAACAGGCGGGGCTAGTATTATCGTTTATGTTCATAGGGCTAATGTTGGGGTGCCCACTCATCGGCTGGATCGGCAAAAGTCAACGCTTACGTCGATGGCTTATGGCTTTGTCGCCAACTGTGATGTTGTTGGTGAGTTTAATTATTTTTCTAAAGCCAGAATACTCCTACACGCAGTTAGGCAGCATGCTGTTAATTTTAGGTTTTTTAGCCAGTTCGCAGACGTTGATTTACCCAGAAATTATGAGTGTTACTGTGCCTGGGGAATTTGCAGGGAGTGTCGGCCTGACAACCTTTTTTGTAATAATGCTGAATGGTTTGATACAGTTTCTATTTGGAATCATATTGCATACCCTCCATAGTGCAATGATTATACTTCCTGTCTTTTCATTATTGGCAATTCTCATTGCCTCTCATCTGAATTCACATACTGTCAAAGTGACAGTAGTCAATATAGCATCTCAGTGATAAGATCATTTCTCTACTTCAATAGATCGGAGCGAACATGAAAGATGATGAATTCTCAGATGTGTCAAATGCAGCACTTATGGCTATAGGTTTTACTGCAAGTGCGATATTTCTCACCGGTTATTATTACTCAAAACGATATGCTCAGCGATTATTCGGCCAGAACGGGGGAGTCTTTTCAAACTGTAGTGCTGAGGAACTTAAGGCACTTAAGGTTGCTTTTGACGACTATTACAAGGTATCAGCTGAGCAGCATGAAGATATTAAAATGATTCGCCAGGCGTTAGGTACGTTGAATGAAGATCTTAATGTCATCAAGACATCAATGACAACAATGTCAAGCACAAGACTATTTTTTAATAATTCGCTCAATGAACTAACCCAATCTAAAGCAGAAAAGGTAAAAAGCTTACTTTGTGAATATCCGGTATTAACGAGTGATATCAAGGTAGTAGGGGAAATAGAAAAAATACGCTTAGAAAGAGAATCGCATCATGAGCTGGTAAAAATTGCTTTTGAGGGATATTTGAAAGAGGTCTATGGCGTAACACATCCTTATCTGTCTCAACTAGAACAGTTTTCGGGTGTCGCAAATTGTAATCGAATGTAGGAGAATCAAAATGAAGGAATTTTTACGTAAACATTTAGGTAAAATCGCTATTGGAGGGCTTGTTATTGCTGCTGTAGGAATCACTGTACTTACACGCTCACCACAACTTTTAATTCTCGTCCAAAGTTTTATTCCTGAACTTATGGTCGGTACGATTGACATTATTGGAAGTGTTGTCACTATCGTGGGAGGGGGGCTGTTTCTCGGTGCAGGCTCATTGAAAGTTGGATATGAGATGGGACGTCGAGATGAGAGTGCTGTATTGGCGACTGAAGTTGAAGCGAGTCAGATGCAGTCTCTCAATCAAGATCAGGAGGGCTTAAATGAAGCTCATGAAGCGCGTGATGAGGTTGAGGCTATACAATCTGAGGTCAATGAGATCCATACAAGGTTAACTCAGATTGAGTCCAATCAAGAAAACTTTATGGAGCAAGACAACGAGCGTATAGCGCAACAAGCTACACGTGAGCAAGAGATTAACCGTCGATTGGCTGAACTTGAAAGAGGAATGCCAGCAAATGCCCCTACCTTTTTTCAGCCCTCTGGCAAAGGCGCGAACGTTCGACGTCGTGCTCAAAAATCAAAGGATGATGAGATAGATCAAGAAATTTCATTCGCGAATGTGAATTTTTAGTTTTTTTATTATCTATGATGGGTGGAATATGAGGCGTGATAGTGTGAATACTGTTGAATACAATATCTTATAAAGAGGGATGTTAGCGTTTATTTCACACTACACATAAAAGGAGGCATGATGAAGTTAGGTGATGTGCTACTTATAAATAAAAGTGATAGTGGTACTCCTTTCTCTGAAGAAGATTCTTCGTCTTTTATTAGTCGATTTGACTTTTCAGCTGATGAGAATGGTGAGTATACATTTTTAGATATCACTTTATCCAATAAGGAGTCTTGTGAATATTTTGATGGCGAAGAGAAAATTGCCGAAGTAAGACTCTCTAATGGAAATTTAATAATTACAATTTTTACTGAGAAACAGGTTAATATATTTACAGATATTCAAGCGCAGTCTTGTAAAATTGATGCCCTGGGACCAGTTTGTATTGATGGGAAAATTAGCATCCAGTCCTCATTTTCCATGTCAGCTGAAGCCTTGTGTTTCCTCGATACAATTTGCTGTGAAGGTGATCTGAATTTCAAAGCGCATAACCAGATAGATATTTTGTCGTCTGTTAGTGCTGAAAATTTAACGGCACAGGCTGAGAATATAATTCAAGGCGGAAGCCTTAAGATCAAGAATGGTTGTGACATTGCCGCGGTATCATTTAAGCAAGAACAGACCGCAAGTTTGGTTGCTAACAAGTTGCGACACATTTCTCATCACTGTAGTCTTGGTGGTGAAATTCAAATTCAGAATGATGCATTCCTAGCCAGTCACACTCTACAGTTTGGCAATGAATTAGGTGTTACATCGGTCAGTTTGCCAGGCAAAAACTATATTCATGCTGGGTCCTGTGTTGTTGTTGGTGATACTCAGCTGTCTATGAGTCCCTGTGAGTCCGATACCTTATCTGATTTTCTTGTAGATGAAGATCTATTCATTGCGCATGAGTCATTGGTTGAATTAGAAAATTGTGAGTTAGAGTGCGCAGGTTTATATCATCAAGGGCGCCTTGTTGAAGAAAATACTATTAATAAATTCGATTTCGTTGATAATCAAGGCCTATTAGATTTCCAGCAATCAGATATTATGATATTTGACCACTTTAGTCAAAGTGGAAATGCTGAAACAAAAATGACTCATTCTCTCGCATCGGGTGGTAAATGGATTATTCGAGAGGGAGTTGTTATACTGGATGAAACAAATTTAGAGGCTGAAGAAGGGCATGTTTTTGCAGGGCGTTTCTCTGTAAGGAATGGTTCGGAACTTAAAATAGATAAGGATTTTTTCATTCATCAGGAAGCAGACTTTGTTTCTGAAAAAAGTATGACTTCTGTTGGACGTTCCTTAAGCTTAAATGGTCACAATGATATTGTTGATACCAAAATTAACTGCTCAAATTTCTTGGTCTATCATACTAGTCTTCAGGCTAAAAGAACTGAGATTATTGCTGGAAAAAATATTGTGGTTTCTCAAGGTGCTGAACTGAGTAAGGTGAGATTGAACGCAGATGAAGTTTATCTTAAGCAATCACTATTTCTTGATGAGATCAACATTCGTGCTCAAAAGCTATGTTTTGAAAGTGAAAAGGGTAAAGTTAGTCGGTGTACCTCAGATTCTAGAATCCTAAAAATACAAGGTGGGGATGCGGATGATTCTCTTGACTTTTCTAAAAGTCACTTGGTTTCTCATCTGATTATGCAGAAAAAGCATGTTGTTCTAGATAAATCATTTTTGATTGGCATCAATCCTGAAATTATAAGCCACTCTATCGACGGTCAGCTAGAACTAAAGAATTCACGTTATATAACCTCGAATCAAACCCATCATTTGCCAGGAAGTCAAGTTGAGCTTTCAGAGTTTAGTTCGTTTAGGGCAGAGAGAATCTGGAATCAAGCGCAGATAAAGTCAGAAAACTCGACTATCTTTGCAGATACCCTCATGCAGAGTAAGGCAGGGCTATCATTTACTGGAGGCGTAGCTAAAATAAACAAAAAAGTACATTCTATTGAAACTGATATCTCCTTGAGTAAGTCTGCTAGAATTCAATCCAAAGCGATGCACCACGCTGGGCGATTAAAGTTAAAAGAAAAAAGTTCACTTTCTATTAGTGAGAGATTAAGCGCTAGCAAGAAATCTAATATAGATAGTGAGGATTCAGCTATTAAATCTAAAAAATGTCTACTGTTTGGACATGTAGAACTCTCACATAGTTTACTTTCAGCGGATGAGTTAACTATTTATGATCAATTTAAGGTTTATGATCGATCTCATGTTCATGCTATAAATCAATTGAATGTTGCTAAAACAGGAGATGCATTACTCAAAGAAAGTTCATTTTCCTCTAAAGACATTCATTCATTCGGTAAGGTTTCAGCAGTTGACTCTAAAATTACTGCCTCTGAAAACATTAATGTGTGGTCTGCAGCTAAGACTGCTATACACGGAAATACGAGTTTGAGCGCCAATACATTAAGATTAGCTGGAGAATGGGAGACATTTTCCAAAAATACTGAGAAAGAAGGTGTAAGTATTAAACAAACTCCAGTGATCAGTGCTAAAGAGCGGATCACCATGGCAAGTACTGCCAGAATAAAAGGTGATGATTTAATCTTGTCAGGTAATGATATTGATCAGTTGGGTGATATTAATTTAGAGGGTGATTTAAGAGCGACAGGGGGGACCTTTACTAATGAAGGGAGCTTGTCATCGAAGCACTCAATTTTTCTCGGGTTTGATGATGCCGTATTCAATATGGGGTCGATGGGAAGTGATAATGTTACTCTTCACAGCAATTTTTTTAATTTATTGGGTAAGGTCAGTGTTAAAAATACCTTTACAAGCTCAGGATTGGTCACTTCAAATATGGGCTTAATATTGGCGAATAATTACACGAACGATAGTTTCTTTTCATTAAATCTGGGTTTGAATCTGCCCAACTTTTCTGCAGATCCTAAAGTGCTTTTTTCTGCATCCAATCTTACTTCTTTTACTAGAAGTACTTTGACACGTCTTTTTCCAGGCTATGCTAACACTATTGGTGCTGCTTTTATGATACCAAGCCTCATAAAAACATCAACTGGCCTTTATAATACCTTCAAAAAGTATGATTGGGATAGCTTGAAATCAATGCGTCGATATGAGCTAATGCCTTTATTTTGTCAGGTGAAAAGTGCTGGGTTGCTGGCGAGCAATATGTTTTCTACGGTACAAAGTTCTACCTCAGAAGTTCAAAAATTAGGTGCCGATCTATCTTTTCTATCCAATGAATTATTCAAGAAAGAAAATTATAACTTTGACATGTTTAAGACGAAGCTTTACGATATCGATACTGCAAAAACTACGAAACAGTTAGCCGGATTTTTTGGAGGCAACTACACAGATAGTAGTTTGCTGCACTTAAACATGGGTGCCACACTCGCTTGCAATACCACTAAATCAAGTATGATGCACTGCAATACCGGTGTTGAGCATTCCTTATTTGGGCATACGATCAATACACACACATTGTACAATACTGGATCTTCAGGGGGAGGGGACTCTGCATATTTAGCCAGCGATATTATCAATGCTGGTGATATGATGGGCAGAAATCGATTTACCTTGACAGCAAAAACTATGGAAAATAAGCAAACAGGGTCTGTGTTCGCAAGTGGCGTTAGTGTGGATATAGGAAAATTGTCACAAGAGGGGGAATTCGTACTTGAAAAGGGTGTTGCAAAGGTGGATACCTTTGTGGATAGTCAGACAGCTTATACAAAGCTGACTCAGATTCAAGCAATTGGAACAAACATGGATGTCTC
>JBGSSQ010000170.1:0-9841 GCA_041736975.1 Gammaproteobacteria bacterium | reverse complement strand
CAACCCTGTCCGATGCAGACCTAAGAAAACATAGGTTCCAGGGATCAAGTACTGAACTTGGAGCGGGAAACGAGGCTCGAACTCGCGACCCCAACCTTGGCAAGGTTGTGCTCTACCACTGAGCTATTCCCGCTTACATTGCCGAACGTGTATTATTCCTTTTCGTGCGATAAAGTCAAGTCACTCCACGCAGATTTTATATAAATAATCATTGAGTAGATTGTGAGTGCTGCAGCGATGTAAAGCATCACAGCGCCAACAATAACTAAAACATAAGGCGAATCGGTACGATAAAGCAATAAAGCAATTAAAGCAATCATTTGTGCTGTTGTTTTTATTTTTCCGATATAATTCACTTTAACATTCGCACGTTTGCCCATTTCTGCCATCCACTCTCGCAGAGCTGAAACGATAATCTCACGGCCAACAATAATAGCTGCTGGAATCGCTATATAAGGCATAGGAACTTCACCCACAACTAAAACGAGTGCAACAGCCACCATCAATTTATCAGCAACAGGATCTAGAAAAGCCCCAAAACGGGAAGATAGTTTCCAATTGCGCGCAATATAACCATCTAGCCAATCTGTGATTGCGGCTAAGGAAAAAAAAGCTGCTGCAAAAAAATGCCCCCACCGCCAAGGTAGGTAATACAGCAAAACAAACACAGGCACTAATGCAATCCGTACCCAGGTCAATGTATTGGGGATATGTTTATTCATAAGTTCATTCTCGCAGAAAGCACACGCTACTTCAATGGCTAAGCTCTTGATTCATCGAAGTGCATCATGAATAGATTGAGCCAGCTGACGACTAATGCCAGGAACTTTAGCAATATCCTCTGCTCCTGCGCGCCTAAGCTCTTGTAGACCACCAAAATGCTGTAATAATGCCCTGCGACGTTTGGCACCAACGCCAGGGATATCATCAAGAGAAGAATGTTGACGTGCTTTTCCACGCGCATTGCGATGTGCTGTTATAGCAAAACGGTGGGCTTCATCACGAATCTGTTGAAGTAAATGCATCGCCAGCGAATCAGCAGATAATCGTAAAGGTAATTTTTGTCCATGCAAGAATATCATTTCCATGCCGGGCTTGCGTGAGCGGCCCTTAGCTATAGCCATCAGTAATACACCACTCACTTGTAGCTCTTCCAGTGTTTGTACTGCAACTTGTAGCTGCCCTTTACCACCATCTATTAATAAAATATCCGGTAACTTGTGGTTTTCTGTTTTAAGGCGGGTAAAACGACGTTTTAAGGCCTGCGCTAAAGCACCATAATCATCACCCGGCGTCACATCGCGAATATTAAATCGTCGGTAATCAGAATTTAATGCACCCTCTCTATTAAAAACAACACAGGAAGCAACAGTAGCTTCACCTTGTGTGTGACTAACATCATAACACTCAATTCGCTCAGGTAATTCCGGCAAGTGCAGTGCCTGTTTCAGTGCCTCCATACGCTTTGCGGAACTCAGACGCCCCGCCAAATGATTGGTTAACGCAAACTGCGCATTGGTAGCTGCCATCTCCAACCAGCGTGCTTGTATACCGCGCACATTAACCACAATTTTAAATTCAGATTCTAGTTGCTCACTCAAAGCAGACGCTAACCACTCTCGTTCCTCTAAAGGGACTCCAACAACAATTCGCTTTGGCAGCGCCTGGTCTCTCACATGATTAAGATAATACTGTCCAATAAAACTACTCACACTCTCCTCTAAATCAACACCTCTAGGTGCATGCGGAAAATAGGCTTTACCACCCAGTAATCGGCCCGCACGAATACTCATCACATGAATGCAAACCACACCCAACTCAATGACTGCACCAATAATATCAATATCGCCCTTATCACCAACCACATATTGCTTTTCTTGCAAGCGTCGTAAAGTTCCAATTTGATCACGATATTTTGCCGCGTGCTCATATTCGTGTTCTTTTGAGGCCTGTGTCATTTTGTGAATAAGATCTTGAATAATTTCTTCGCTTTTGCCACTCAGAAATAACTGAACATGCCGCACTTGCTGTTGATAATCTTCAGGTGAAACATAATCCACACAGGGAGCCGTGCAACGTTTTATTTGATATTGCAAACATGGCCGAGTGCGGTTACTAAAAAAAGATTCAGAGCATTGTCTGATTTTAAATAATTTCTGCAATAAGGCCAAAGTTTCGCGCACAGAACCGCTATTAGGATAAGGGCCATAATACGTCCCTTTGGCTTTTTTTGCACCCCGATGAAACTCCAACCGAGGAAATTGCGGATGTGCTGATAAAAATAAATAAGGATACGATTTATCATCACGTAACAGAACATTAAATCGGGGTAAGAGTTTTTTAATGAGGCTGCTTTCAAGCAGTAAAGCTTCATTTTCTGTACGCGTGATGGTGATATCAACATTCGCGATGGCTGCGACTAATGCTTGGGTTTTAGGATCTTGGATGTTTTTTCTGAAATAACTTGTGACACGTTTTTTAAGATTACGCGCCTTACCAACGTAGATGATATTGCCTGCTGAATCCAGCATTTGATAAACACCCGGAGCATGGCTAAGATTTTTAAGCAATGCTTTGGGATCAAATAGCCCCATCGAATTAGCTGTCGGAATCCGTTGTGCGCAGATCTTCTGAATCCATCAGGCCACTACGAATAGCTAAGAGCGTTAACTCTACGTCATTTTTGACTTTAAGCTTTTCGAACAATCGGTAACGATAACTATTCACCGTTTTAGGACTTAAACAGAGTTTATCGGAAATTTCAGCAGGTCTTAATCCACGTACGATCATAAGCATAACCTGAAGTTCACGCTCAGAGAGACTATCTATGGGAGACTCATCAGAATCCGTCAAGTGTTTAAAGGCTAATTGTTGTGCTACAGCCGGGCTAATGTAGCGTTGTCCAGAATGAACAGCTCGAATAGCCTGTATCATTTCTTCTTTTGAAGCACCTTTGGTAAGATATCCTGAAGCACCTGCTTGCAACAAACGAGAAGGAAAAATATCATCATCGCAGACGGTGACAATTAGAACTTTCATATCAGCATCAATTCGAAGTAATTTGCGCGTGGCTTCCAAACCACCAATGCCAGGCATCTTTAGATCCATCAGTACAACATCAGGACGCACTTCTCTAGCGAGCTTAACGGCATCTTCACCATTATGAGCTTCGCCCACCACTTTGATTCCTTGGGCATCACTAAGCATGCTCTGGATGCCATGCCTAACCAGGTTGTGATCATCAACAATGAGTGTTCTTATCAAACTTTTCTCCGGCGTGTTACGCTACATTTGGCGGAGAGGCAGGGATTCGAACCCTGGGAGGGAGTTTACCCCTCAACGGTTTTCAAGACCGCCGCTTTAAACCGCTCAGCCACCTCTCCAAGTACTTGCCAGCGATTGGCTTTCGGCATTATATACACCTACCAGCCGGAATACAAACCTTTCAAACATCAAATCTCGCATACATAACGCCTACTGTAATTCTCTTACCAGTACCGGGCTCAAAGGCAGCGCCAAAGCCTCAAAATGCTGGCCGCATTCCTCGCCGCTAAATTTCTTTTTTACAGATATTATGTTATAATATCAGTGTTTCGCAATATTTAAGGAGTCGATAATGAACAGTCAATTTCAACCAATGGCGGTGATACACGCTTCAGACGTGTCAATTAACCGGGTACTACGCAATACATACATGCTGCTCGGCATGAGCCTGTTGTTTAGTGCCGCGTGCGCCCTGTTTTCGATGAGCATCAATGCCCACCCTAACGTACTCATATTTTTTGTTGGCTGGTTCGGTTTGCTATTCCTCACCACCAAACTACAAAACTCAATCTGGGGCGTAGTGAGCTGCTTTGCCTTTACTGGTTTCGCTGGTTTTATGCTTGGGCCCATCCTAAATATGTACATCCAAGGTTTTAGCAACGGTGGACAATTAGTGTTGACTTCTCTTGGCGCAACAGGCACCATTTTTATTGGCTTGTCCGCTTATGTAATAACAACCCGCCGAGATTTTAGCTTTATGGGCGGCTTTTTATTCATTGGTATTTTAGCGGCATTTTTAGCCGGCATTGCCAATATATTCTTGCAGATTCCTCTGCTTCAAGTAGTGATATCGGGTGCGTTTGCTGTAGTTTCTGCTGGCTACATTCTGTTCACAACAAGCATGATTATTCAAGGCGGCGAACGTAATTATATAGTTGCAACGGTATCTTTATTTGTCTCCCTGTTTAATCTATTCATTAGTTTGTTACAAATCCTGAGTTTTTTTGCAGGAAGACGTGACTAAACACGACTTATTATTCACACAAGGAAAAGCGATTATGCTAAAATGGATTTGGCAGCTCCCACACTCCGTGGGAGCAAACTTCACTAACATTCGGAATCTTTGCTGCGCACTGCTCTGTTTCTTTTCAACATTGAGCTTTGCCGCCACTTACCCTATGCCCCCTAAAGGCTCAGACCTTGTAGGAAAACAATTTTCCGTTGAAGCACGGTCTGGCGATACACTTCTTAAAATCGGTAACGATTACAATCTAGGTTGGCATGAGATGATGGAAGCCAACCCAGATGTCGATCCTGATAATCTACGCAACGGACAGCGCATTGTGGTACCCGCTGCTTTTATATTACCGCCCTTTCGTGATGGTATAGTTATTAATTTAGCTGAACTACGCCTCTATTTTTTCTCACGCGACAAAAAATATGTTTACACCTACCCAGTAGGCTTAGGTCGTCGCGAATGGCGTACTCCGATCGTCGATAGTGTCGTAGTACGCAAAAAGGAGCACCCTACCTGGTACGTACCTGACTCTATACGTGATTTCGTGTTTGAACAAACAGGTAAAGAACTTCCTGAGTTTATCCCACCAGGACCTGATAACCCCTTAGGTGATTATGCCATCTATATGGCAAAACGGGGATACTTGATTCACGGGACAATTCAACCTTGGAGCGTCGGTAAACTGGTCAGTTCGGGTTGTATCCGCCTGCAAAGCCAAGATATTGAAGAATTATTTAACCATACCACCATAGGTGACAAGGTTCGGATTATTCACTATCCCTATAAACTGGGATGGAACGACGGCATGCTCTACATTGAAGCACATATCCCTGTGAATATGTCAGACCCTATCAGCCACCTCAATATGATTTCAGCCGATGAAGCGGTGCGTGAAGCGGTGCGCGGACATAATTTTACTGTAGATTGGAGCCGTGTCGATCAAGCCGTGCGCCATCAACTAGGCATACCCATTGCCATCGGACAGCGCGCCTCACAGACTGTCTCCGTCAATAACTAACATTAATTAGCATTTCCCTCAATGGACCAATGAAACCCAGGAGCCATTGAGGGAACGCCCTCCACTTGTTGCAATTCCCACTAATTCTGGTAAACTGCCACATAAGCATATTTTAGAAGCCATTAACAATGATTTGTTTAAGCATGCTTACTCCGCATAAAAACATTGTTTTTAGGGATTTCCCCCCGAGAGTAATAACTGTTTATAAATTAGAATACTAAAGGTAATTATCAATGATAAATAAAGTTCTGTTTACTATTGCCATATCAATTGGCACCCTTGCATCACCCGCTACTTTTTCTGCAATACAAACTCAATCAAAACCCGCGATATTAAGCAGCAATCTTCCCAAGGGGCTTAACAGTACTGTAGCCAATGTAGCTTATAACGCTTACAATAAAGCAAAACAACGCGGCATAACACGCTCAAACATTATCACCATAATCGACTACTCCCTACCTTCCACTAGCCGCCGTTTATGGGTTGTCGACCTCGCCCACAACAAACTGATATTAAATACTGTGGTCAGCCACGGCGCACAAACAGGCGCACTTTACGCCAAGAGCTTCTCTGACCAACCCGGCACACACAAATCCAGCCTAGGTGTCTTCCTTACCGAGAATACCTACAGCGGTAATCACGGCCTGTCATTACGCCTCAAAGGCCTAGAAAGAGGCTTTAACGCCAACGCCTACAGCCGCGCCATTGTCGTTCACGGCGCAACCTATGCTAACGAAAGTCTAGCCCTGTTAGGACGTGGCATCGGTCGCAGCTGGGGCTGCCCCGCCATCCCACCTCGCCTAGTCCATTCACTCATCAACACCATTAAAGGTGGCTCATTACTTGTCGCTTACTATCCTGATAAAAAATGGCTGCAGCATTCTCAGTTTCTTTCTGCTTAAGGTTGAGATTGAGGTCAAGTCTCAACCTCCGTCAAGCGATGAGATAATAGCGTATTACGATGACTTGCCTTAAAATTCTGTACTGCCATAGCCAAGGCTTTTTCCTCAGCAATCAGTACCACCAGTTTTTTACCACGGGTTACCGCGGTATACAGTAGATTACGCTGCAGCATTGTGTAGTGTTGCAGTGAAATAGGTATGACCACCGCAGGATACTCCGAGCCTTGGCTTTTATGGATCGTTGTCGCATAGGCTAATACTAATTCATCCAGCTCGTCATAACGATAAGTGACCAAACGACTTTCGAAATCAATACAAACTTCTTGTTCATCTAGCTTAAATAAAGTGATGTAGCCAATATCACCGTTAAAAACTTCTTTCTCGTAATTATTGACTGTTTGCAAAACTTTATCACCACAAGCAAAGGTCCAACCGAAACGATTTATTCGGGGTTCACCTTTTGGATTAAGACGTGCTTGCAAATCTTGATTTAATCCTCGCACACCCAAGTCACCTCGGTGCATTGGCGTCAACACTTGAATTTGACGTACCGGGTCAAAGCCAAAACGACTAGGAATTCTCTCAGTAACCACAGCCAATAATTTGGCATGTATTTCAGCAGGAGAGTTGGCGATAATCGTGTAGAAATCGGTGTCTTCATTTTCGGCATTTTCTAAAGGTAATTCACCTTGATTGATACGATGCGAATTTAAGATGATTTTTGAGCTAGCCGCTTGACGAAATATTTCAGTTAACCTCACCACCTTGACCGCATTTGAATCGATAATATCGCCAAGCACTGTGCCCGGCCCTACCGAAGGTAACTGATCCACATCGCCCACCAATAACAATCCTGAGGCAGCTGGTATGGCTTTCAACAAATGATACAGCAACACCACATCGATCATAGAGGCTTCATCAACTACCACCAAATCTGCTTCAAGTGGATTAGCGGTCTCTCGTTTGAACTGTCTAGACCCTGGATCGTACTCGAGTAAGCGATGGATCGTTTTGGCTTCTAAGCCGGTTGACTCGCCTAAGCGCTTGGCCGCACGACCCGTAGGCGCACACAAGGCCACACTGGCACCTCGTTTTCTAACCAATTGCAATATGCTGTTGACAATCGTGGTTTTTCCCACACCAGGTCCACCGGTAATGACGGTAATTTTTTCTGCGATCGCCGATATAACAGCTTGACGCTGCGAGCTGGATAAAGAGGTACCGGTACGACTTTCCACCCATGGCAAAGCACTTTCTACATCAATATCATGCCAACGCGTCTTCTCGGCTAATAAGCGCTCAATATGTTGGCTTACGCCACATTCAGCTTGATAAAGTGGCGGCAACATATAGCAAGTCACCAACTCATTCTCGCTACCTTGCGCAACATCTTCTGAAATCAAATTTCCTGCTGCCACTTCTGAAATAATCGCTGCTTCAACTTGCTCAGGACTAATTTCCAAAAGCTTTACACCTTGCTGTGTTAAACTGTCTTTAGAAGCAACGCAATGGCCCTGTGCGCTTAATTCTTGCAGAGCATGACGGACACCAGCTTGAGCACGCTGCAAAGAATCTTGTGCAACCCCTAATTTTAAAGCTAATTCATCAGCCGTTTTAAAACCAACGCCAGGAATATCCAGAGCTAAACGATAAGGGTTTTCTTTGACACGTAATATAGCTTGGTCACCATAGGTTTTATAAATTCGTAAAGCACGTGCTGTGCCCATGCCGTTGGCCTGAAGAAAGACCATGATTTCACGCACCCGCATCTGCTCGTCCCAACCCAACGTAATCATTTCCAGGCGTTTAGTGCCGATGCCGGGTAATTCTAACAGTTTTTCGGGGCACTTTTCTATGATCTGAAAAACATCAGCACCAAATGATTCCATTAATAATTTTGCCGTGTTCGGACCTATGCCTTTAACAATGCCTGAAGCTAAATATTTTTCCATACCTTCAAGGTTACTAGGCGGGATTATTTTCACCTCATCGGCTTTGAATTGCTGACCAAACTGCCGATCATGCATCCACTGCCCACGACAATCGATGTATTCTCCAGGAGAGACGCTGTGCGCGTTACCCACAACCACGACAAAATCATCACGACCTTGCACTTTAACTTTTAACACGCAAAACCCATTATCTGGATTATGGTAAGTAATACGTTCTATAGTTCCTTGCAAGGTATCCATGTTATTATTCGATAATGTCTATGCCAGGCATATAAGGCCGCAACACCTCAGGAATACGCACTCGACCACGAGCATCTTGGTAATTTTCAAGCACAGCAACCAGTGTGCGCCCCACGGCTAATCCAGACCCATTGATGGTGTGAACATAATCCGTTTTCTGGGTATCTGGATGACGATAGCGTGCCATCATTCGACGTGCTTGAAAGCTTTCAAAGTTACTGCAAGATGATATTTCTCTGTAGGTATTTTGAGCAGGCAGCCACACTTCTAAATCATAGGTTTTTGCCGCAGAAAAGCCTATATCACCCGTACATAATGCAACCACTCGATAAGGAAGCTGAAGTAATTGCAAGACTTTTTCCGCATGGCTGGTTAGTTCTTCTAAAGCAGCGTAAGAGTCTTCAGGTCTTACAATTTGTACCAACTCAATTTTTTCAAACTGATGCTGACGAATCATTCCGCGAGTGTCTTTACCATAAGAGCCTGCTTCACTTCTAAAGCAAGGCGTTTGTGCGGTGATCTTAATGGGTATTTGACCAGGCTCGTATAACATGTCACGAGAAAGATTGGTTAATGGCACTTCAGCGGTAGGAATAAGTGACAGCTTTTGCTCGCCTTCAATATTAAAAAATTCATCACGAAATTTAGGCAACTGCCCCGTGCCAAATAAACTTTCCTCTTTTACCAGAAAGGGCACATACATCTCTACATAACCATGCTCACGTGTGTGCAAATCCAACATAAATTGGGCTATTGCACGATGCAATCGAGCAAGTTGCTGAGATAACACCACAAATCGTGAACCAGAAATCTTAACCGCCGCAGCGAAGTCCATTTGTGACAAACCTTCCCCGATGGCCACATGATCTTTTGGAGTGAAATCAAAGACCTGAGGCTGTCCCCAGCGTCGTATTTCCACATTGTCTTCTTCAGATTTTCCCTCAGGAACAGATTCATGCGGTATGTTAGGCACCATTGAATAGATAGCATCCAGTTTTTGTTGTATGACTTTGAGCTCTTCTTCAGAAGCCGATAATTTATTAACAACCTCATTGACTTCAGCCATTAACGCAGCAACATCTTCACCTTTAGCTTTTCCACGTCCAATGCTAGCAGACAACGAATTACGTTTTTCTTGGTATTCTTGCGTTGAATTATTGATCAGCTTTCGCGAAGTTTCCAGAACGGTTACTTGCTCTACGTCCAGAATAAAGCCACGTCTTTTTAACGCAGCCGCTGTTTTTTCTATCTCATTTCTAAATAATTTTGGATCTAACATGCATCACCTCTAATCTACAGTAACCATCCATGAAACAATATGGCCTAAACTAAACATATCTTTAAAATGTCGAATAGCCGAATCCACTTTTTCAACGTCGTCTATAAACTCAATAATAAGCGGTAAATTATTGGCTTCTTGAGCGATCTCTTTGCTGTGTAGCACTCT
>JBGSSQ010000154.1:0-9104 GCA_041736975.1 Gammaproteobacteria bacterium | reverse complement strand
TTGATAAGGCTCCCCCAAGCCTCACCCACGTAGCAGTGGCGTAGTGCCTCTCATTTCTGGTAAATTGTACGATAAGGAGGATTTGAGCTTATGCCCAGAGAAACAATGGATTTTGATATCGTTATCGTTGGCGCCGGACCTGCAGGGCTTAGCGCTGCCATTAGGCTTGCGCAGTTGGCTCAGTACCATAAAAGGGGGCTCTCTATCGCCGTGATCGAAAAAGGCGCTGAGGTAGGCTCTCATCTACTGTCTGGCGCCATACTCAACCCTCGCGCTCTTAATCAATTGATTCCAAACTGGCAAGGATTAGGAGCCCCTATCACCACTCCCGTTAGTGAAGAGGCTTTTTTGTGGTTATCAAAATCTAAGGCTCGTCGCTTACCAATCCCTAGCCCCCTCAGAAATGACGGAAATTTCATTATTAGCCTGGGTGAACTCTGTCGTTGGCTGGCAAAGCAGGCTGAACAACTTCACGTCAGCATTTTTGCAGGATTTGCAGCATCAGAAATTCTCTATGACGATGATGGCGCAGTATGCGGCATCGTCACCGGGGATATGGGGCTTGATAAACATAGCAAGCCAACCTCTCGCTATCAAGCCGGAATTGAAATTTTAGCTAAACAAACTTTTTTAGCCGAGGGCTGCCATGGATCATTAAGTCAGAAAGTCATAGAGCACTTTGCTTTGCGCCCACCGGGGATGGGGCAAACTTATGGCATAGGAATCAAAGAGTTATGGAAAATACCTCTATCAGAACATAAAGCTGGCAAGGTCATACATTCCGTAGGTTGGCCACTGAAAAGCAAAACCTACGGGGGTTCTTTTTTGTATCACTGGGGCGAAGACTTGGTGTCTGTAGGTTTAGTAGTAGGGCTAGACTACCAAAACCCTTATTTAGATCCCTTTAACGAAATGCAACGTTTTAAAACACACCCGGCAATTCGCTCGACCTTCGAAGGTGGCGAACGAATCTGCTATGGTGCTCGCGCGCTCTGTGAAGGTGGGTTCCAAGCCTTACCTAAGCTTACCTTTCCAGGAGGTTTACTAATAGGTGATGCCGCCGGCTTCCTCAACCCCGCTCGCCTTAAGGGCACTCATTACGCTATGGAGTCCGCTATCATCGCTGCTGAAACAGTTTTTGCCGCTATGCCCATAGCGATGGGAGCTGAAGTGACCAACTACAATAACCACTGCAAGCTCTCCCCCTTTTATGATGAGCTCTACCGCGCTCGCAATATTCGCCCCAGCTTTCACTGGGGACTCCTTCCTGGCCTGGCTTATGCCGCCATAGACACCTATATTTTCAAAGGTAAAGCACCGTGGACATTTTCACATTTAGGTCCAGATAATGCTCAACTCAAAGCAGCAAAACACTACTCCCCCATCGATTACCCAAAACCCGATGGTAAAATAACCTTCGACAAATTGAGCTCAGTGTATTTAGCGAATATTCAGCACAGAGAAGACCAACCCAACCATCTTATCTTAGACAACCCTGCGATAGCCATCGACATCAACTATAAAACCTACGCAAGCCCAGAAACTCGTTACTGCCCAGCCAATGTCTACGAAATCGTGATGAAAGAAGATAAGCCCACACTACAGATCAATTCAGGGAATTGTATTCACTGCAAAACCTGTGATATCAAAGACCCTCAACAAAATATTCAGTGGGTGACACCTGAGGGCGGCAGTGGCCCAAATTATACTGCGATGTGAAGGAGACGACTTCCTATTAAGAATACCATCACAATCCAATACAGCATTCTTATACGTCTAGGAGCTGGCCCTCTTCTTGAAGTTTTGCAGCAATTAATTGCGCACGTTCAAGTTCTTCGAGAGTATTAATTTCTAAGGTTCGAGATTCAGTTTTTACCACACGAATTTTATAGCCATTTTCCAGAGCACGTAATTGCTCAAGCGATTCGGCCAATTCAAAGGGCGTTTGCGCCATCTGAGTAAACTGCAGTAAAAAATTTCGCTCAAAAGCATACAGCCCCATGTGATGTAAAACTGGAACTTTAGCCACTTGCTGCCTAAAATAAGGGATTGGTGAGCGTGAAAAATACATGGCATAGCCTCGTTGATCAAGAATCACTTTCACTATACCAGGGTCTTCATACTCATGAGGCATGAGGAGGTCATATCCTAAAGTAGCCATAGGCGGATTTTCACCCTGAAGGTAGGGACTCAATAACTCTGTGAGCATACTGGGTCTGATAAAAGGCTCATCGCCCTGTAAATTAATAATCACGTCCATGTCCGGGAATGCCTGAGCCACATAGGCAGTGCGGTCGGAGCCTGTTTTAATCTCGACTGGCGTCATTATTACATCGCCGCCCACTTCACGAACTACAGCGGCAATTTCTTCACTGTCGGTGGCAACAATCACTTTATCAATATCAGGACAACCTCGGGCCCCCTCATACGTCATTTGCACAATGGGTTTACCATTAATCCTAGCCAACATTTTTCTGGGTAACCGGGTTGAACCCAAACGGGCCGGTATTACACAAAGTGTCCTCATCCTAATCTCTCTTCAGTAAGTAGCATACTAGTTGAGCCGTTGAGACAACGCTCAATTGAAGCTTAGCACTGGCGCTTCAGACCATCAAGCCAAAACTACCTCCCCGCAGCCTTCTAGGCGCTCTTAGCCCTCAACCGGCATTGAGTCTTCCCTGTTATTACGAGCCTGGCGCTAGGCTTCATTATTTATTTTGCTTATAAAAGACTTAACATGATTTCAGAGACACTTTTGCTTTATTCCTAAGACTGACAATGTTATTATCGCTCGTCTGGAGAGATGGCCGAGTGGCTGAAGGCGCTCCCCTGCTAAGGGAGTATGGGGATTAAACCTCATCGAGGGTTCGAATCCCTCTCTCTCCGCCATTGTTAATCTTGAGTTGCGCCCGTAGCTCAGTTGGATAGAGTACCTGGCTACGAACCAGGTGGTCGGAGGTTCGAATCCTTCCGGGCGCGCCAATTAATGGCCGTGATTAGTGGTTTTTTGCTTTACGCAGGAATCTCTTGAAGGTAAGGGCGAGTTTATTCTAACTCGCATTCCCTCTGTCAATATTTCCAGAATTATCATCTTCGTCATCATGATGAGAAACATCTACATTCACAGGTTCATCACTACTCTTTTCGTGCTGAATCCTCTGGTAAATCTCCTCTCGATGCACTGAAACCGATTTCGGTGCGTTCACACCGACCCGTACTTGGTTGCCTTTAACACCCAAAACTGTGAAGGTTATATCATCACCCACTATAATCGATTCACCAATACGTCGCGTCAATATAAGCATTATTTATCTCCTATCGTCATCCTTAAAAAACTCCTAGCTATCATTGTTTAAATATAGACTATTCTACCAATTTTGCCATAATAAACATAAAGCTCATCAAGGAGTATAACGACCAATCCTTAAGTAAATCTTAACACATTAAAAATAACATGAAATTAATATTCATTCTACCGCATTGCTGGGATATGAAAGACTCATTTTGGCATTTTTTTTGTGTATTCATGCAACGGTGCAACATCCAGCCCGAAAGTAGAATGCAGTGTCCTAGCGCCTAACTCAGTATATTTTTCACTGACCACAACTGAAATCTTTATCTCAGAGGTAGAAATGAGATGAATATTAATACCCTCGTCACCCAGTGCTTGAAACATCCGCGTTGCAACCCCGGCATGTGACTTCATACCCACACCAACTATAGAAAGTTTAGCAATCTTATCATCCCCTAGTACTTCTTTAGCCTCGAGCTCAATAGCCACTTTGCCCATAATCTCGATAGCTGCTTGGTAATCATCCCGGAGTACCGTAAAACTAAAATCAATGGTTTTATCGAAGGAAGGTACATTTTGGACAATCATATCAACATCAATTTCGGCATCTGAAACAGCACCCAGGATAAAACGAGCTATCCCTGGACGGTCAGGTACACCGCGCACAGTGATTTTAGCCTGGTTACTATCAAAAGCGATGCCTGAAACCAAGGGCTGTTCCATTCGTGTATCCTCATAAGCAATTAAAGTTCCCGGCCCATCAACGAAGGTTGATAGTACTCTTACCGGCACATTGTACTTCCCTGCAAATTCAACGGCGCGTATCTGAAGTACCTTTGCACCGAGACTGGCTAATTCTAACATTTCCTCGAACGTCACTCGATCCAAGCGTCTAGCTTCAGGAACCACGCGAGGGTCTGTGGTATAGACACCATCAACGTCAGTATAGATTTGGCATTCGTGAGCCTTGAGAGCAGCAGCAAGAGCAACGGCTGTAGTATCGGAACCACCGCGACCGAGCGTGGTAATATTTCCTAAGTCATCAAATCCTTGAAACCCAGCGACCACCGGTACGCGGCCTTCCGCAATTTCTGTCATCAAACGCTGTGGATTTATATCCATAATACGAGCTTTTTTATGAGCACCATCCGTTTTGATACCCGCCTGAATACCCGTCAATGATCTTGCGGGACATCCGCGCGCGAGTAAAGCAATACTCAGTAAAGAGATGGCAACCTGCTCCCCAGTAGACACCATCATATCGTATTCACGAGAATTCGGTTCAACATGCATAGATTTAGCCAGTTGGATCAGCCGATCAGTCTCACCACTCATAGCCGATAACACCACCACCACGTCGTGACCTTGTTGGCGAGCAGCCATAACCTTATTGGCCACGTGCTGAATACGTTCAACACTGCCAACAGAAGTCCCGCCGAATTTTTGCACAATTAAAGCCATAATTAGTCTTTACTACTATTTGAGTTTATACTACCCCTAAGAGGCATCCCATAATATAGAGTATAGAGAAGATTTAGGCAATCGGCTAGTTGCGGATTAAAAAGAAGCCCTTCGCACTAGAAGTGACCAAGAAAATGGACGACTAGATTGCGGTGAAAGGCGCAGTGGTAGCAGGAGTTCTCGCTTTAGCGGAAACTCCTGCAGAATCGAGACTTACCAGTTAAAACTGTCGACTAAAACACAGCTTTTAGGGGTATTGATAACAAGAAAATTAGCATCCTTGAAATCAATTGGCTTGGCTAAGCAAGGCTGAAGTGGTGGCGTATAATCAGTACAAACACTGCCGCTAATACCCATTGCTTTGCAAACAGTGGTTTCTACATAAGCTGATTTGGAGTCACCCGCTTTGAAGTTATAAGTATCTGATTCACCCTTTTTAATGCCATAAACTTTTCCAGCATGAATATTGCTGGGTACTCTATAAGCAATATCCCCGTTGGTTTTATTAGTAATTCTGATCCAACTTGGGTTCATTGAATTAGGAAACTTAAACGTTGTTACTTGCGCCGTATCATTATTATGAGCGTAAACAGCGGCGTTAGAGAGCAGAATTAAAGAAGCGGCTACTAACCTGATTTTCATGCAATTCTCCTTAGAAATAAATAAAGGCAGTTGAATTCAAACACAACAGTATGCCAGTGTCAAATAGAAGGTTACTTCATCAGGAGCTCCCACTTAAGACCCGCCCCCTAGCTTATCGTTAAGCGGTAACCGCCGTTACTATATTAGTTATTTGATGGGTATTTGGCTGCTACTTCTGGTAAATCAGGGCTGAGATCATCACGTTTAAACTCACTTTGCATATATTCAGTGGCATAGGCTTCTACAGCTGCCCAGTATTTTTCGCTTTGTACAACTTGTACTCGCTTATCCATTAATTCCTGATACGCTGCTTTAGTTCGCCCGGGAAAATCTTGAGCCTGAATTTTTGTAGAGAACAAAACCTTGTAAATCACCAGAACCATAGCGCTGCGCCCTTTACCAGCCTTACAGTGTATGTAAAGGCCTTTACCTTCATTGACAGTTGCACGCATTAAGTTTAAGGCCTTAAATAACTCCTTAGAATCGGCTACTTTTGTGGTAAAATCTGCTGCTCTCACCTGCATCTGTGGAACTTTCATATTACGCCAAAATGCGCGGTTAGCCGGTGTGAAAATTTTATTATTTTCTAAATTGATTTCGTGATCTTCCAAGCAAGTTACAACTAGGCCTAGAGTTTTGCCTTTTTTCTCGAATTCTTTGATAATTTTCAAGCCTCTTTTACTACCCGGGAGCATTCCTAACATCACATTTTCATCAATGAAATTGTGCTTTTGCATCTTGTTGCCGGCTTGCGTTTCTTTATGATTAAAGGCAAAAGAGACACCAAACTTGACCAGACTAAAAGCGGCCTGGGCTTTATTGGGGATGGCGTCACCATTTTCAGGGTGTGCAGCAGGATGAGAAGTTAATAATTCACCACTCTCCTCAGCATTAAGTTTATGAATTAAATGATGAATACGATATTGTATATCTTTCTGATTATTGAGATTTACTTGACACTTAACCATTAATTTCTCAATGAATTCCTCAAGGAAGGTACGAAGTTTCCCACCATTCTGAGCCAATGCATAAGATCGCGCCACTAACCGCAGCATACTAATGGTAGCAGCAACACAGCCAGCTTCATCATCTTTGCTTGAATTAACTAAACTGTCAAAAAGCTGCTCGTAAAGTATGGTGACAACCCTTTGGATATGCTGCTCATTATATCCAGCTTGAGGATGGTTATTGAGCAGGTAGACAATGCCATTATACATGTCCCTTTTCAAACACCACTTCACAATAGAACAATAACCGTCAAAGGATTCCTCTATATTATTGAGGTTCAATTCTGGCAGAACTTTCAGTAACTGTTGGCGAGGTATGATGGGAAGGTTATTGCCATCATTTTCATTACCTACTACTTCTTCTACGAGTTCCATTATATGCCCTCAGTTTTGTGTCGTTGATTGCTAGGATTGTGAATATTTCGTATTTTAACACAATATATTTAGCTATGTCCATCAGGTGCTTGCTACGCAGCATTTTCGCTTCAGCGAGAATTGCTGAGCAACTGAGTTCGCACCCAGTTAGGTATCGCTTCAAGCGCTGGCATTAGCGCAGCAGGGTTTTCGCCCCCACCTTGAGCCATATCAGCGCGACCACCGCCTTTACCTCCCAGCTGTTCAGCTACGAAACTGACCAAAGTTCCGGCACTCAGTCGGTCAGTGCAGTTTTTTGTGGCACCAGCAACTAAGCGTACTTTTTGATCTTCGACTGTGGCCAGTAGGACCAAACCGGTTTGCAGTTTTTCTTTTAGTTGATCGACCAATTCTCTCAAAGTCTTGGCATCAACACCATCAACTTGAGCAGCAAGCACTTTTATACCTTTGATATCTACAGCTTGATTAATCAGATCAGTGGATTTTGAGCCTGCCAGCTGTGATTTAAGGCGAGCAAGTTCTTTTTCGAGTTGGCGTTTTTCTTCAAAAGTTTGCTCTAATTTTACAATCAGATTTTGACGGTTGGATTTTAGTAGCTGTGCGGCAGCTTGTAATTGTCTTTCGGTTTCCTCAGACCAGGCAAGAGCATCGTCAGCAGTAATCGCTTCAATACGACGAACCCCTGCTGCCACACCTGACTCGCTGATGATTTTAAATAAACCAATTTCAGCTGTGTGTTTAACGTGCGTACCACCACATAATTCCATGGAAAATTCACCGATACTCAATACTCGCACTTCATCACCATATTTTTCGCCAAAAAGGGCCATGGCTCCTTTTTTTGTTGCCGCTTCTGGGCTCATCTTTTCGACTTTACCAGTTAAATTAGCGCGAATTTGCTGATTCACCAAACGCTCAACAGCAAAGAGCTGCTCCGTTGTTAACGGCTCATGATGGGCATAATCGAAACGTAATCGATCTGAGGCAACCAAAGAACCTTTTTGAAGTACGTGAGTGCCTACCACTTGTCGCAGTGCAGCGTGCAATAAGTGAGTCGCTGTATGGTTGAGCATGATGCCTTGGCGTGCCGAACTCACCTCAGCATTAATTTTAGTATTTACCGTGAGCGAACCAGATTCCAACTGGCCAAAATGCAAATGTACCATACCCTGCTTTTTGGTATCTGTTACCTTAAAATAACCGCCTTTAAATTGTAATTGTCCTTTATCACCAATCTGGCCACCAGCTTCCGCATAGAAAGGCGTACGATCCAAAATCACTATTCCTGTTTGACCCGCTGTTAAAGTCGTCGTGGCTTTGCTTTCGTGATCAAAAAGTGCTGTCACTGTGGCTTCATCAGTGGTGGTTTCATACCCGGTGAAATCTGTTTCACCCTGCACTTGTAATTGCCCGGTATAATCTACGGCAAACTGGCTTGCTGTTTGCGATTGTTGTCGTTGTGAAGCCATCGCTTTATCAAAGCCAGCATAATCGACTGTCAAACCTCTTTCTCTAGCTATATCAGCAGTTAAATCAGTTGGAAAACCATAGGTATCATAGAGTTTAAACACCACATCACCAGGAATTTCTTTTGCTGATAATTTTGCTAAGGCTTCTTCCAGCAAATGCATGCCTTGATCAATTGTTTTGGCAAATTGATCTTCTTCGCGTTTCAGTACCGTCACAATCCGATCTAGCTCTTGATTCAAGCGAGGATAGGCATTGCCCATCACCTCAACAAGTGGCTTTACCATGCGATGAAAAAACTGAGGGGCAAGACCCAGTTTATTACCGTGGCGTATTGCCCTACGTAAAATTCGTCTAAGCACATAACCACGACCTTCATTAGAAGGAATAACCCCATCGGCAATAAGAAATGAAACTGAGCGAATATGATCTGCTATAACTCTAACGGAGGTAAGCCCTTCTTCTGGCTCTAAATTAAATTTGTTTGTTTGTAGTAGCTTTTGAAATTGACCACGAACACGAGTCACCACTTCAGTAAATTGATCTAATTGCTGATATTGATCAAAAAATTCTCTGACAACCTCCAGTCCCTCTTCTTGGTGACTTTGAGATTGCTGTTGATGTGCTTCACACACAAATTGTTGAATAGTCATCATTAGATATTGGAACTGATCAGTATCGTAATTGCTATGTACGTGTTGCATCACCGCTGCAATACGCTCTAAACCCATGCCGGTATCAACAGAGGGTTTTGGCAAAGATATCATGCTGCCATCAGCTTGGCGATTGAACTGCATGAACACCAAATTCCAAATTTCCACAAAACGATCGCCGTCTTCTTCAGGAGAACCCGGAGGGCC
>JBGSSQ010000134.1:0-9693 GCA_041736975.1 Gammaproteobacteria bacterium | reverse complement strand
GACTGAGTGCGCCCCCGTGTAGCCTTATCCAAGGCAACACGGGCCAGCCTAGGAGAGGTTTGTATAGCAGCCACCGTCACACTGGTAGGTTTCTGAATTAAGACGCTCACCGCTGGTTCACTGCCATCAGACTTTCTGAATAATGTACCGCTTTTATTCCTAAATAATTTTTTAGCAAGCGTTGCCTGATTCCCCACCTCAGTATCTTTTGTATAGCAATCTAGGTAACATGCACGCAAATAATCATGCAAAGCAAAAAAACTAGCGTTGGACTCTGCACTAAGCTTAACGGAAGGATCACCCACAATATCGACTATAGACTGAACACGTCGAGCCAACCCCATACTCAGCAACAAAAAATTCGTTGAACATTTATTGATGGGCGTGATATTCCCCGACACCCCACAAGGATGCTTGGCTATTAGCAATGATATTTTTTTTATATTGGCATTCAATTCCTTCAAAGTATCCTGTGGCTTCGAACAAAGGCTATCTTTACCAAACAGCTTAACCAAATTAGACAATGGATCGGCAAAAGTGCCATTAAGGCTCTCTTCATTATAAGGTGAATCATCCTTCCAACATTTGATTTTGTACAATTGATCTTTAATAGTCTGCCCATCAAAGTCAAACGCTAGAATATTTTTCAACTTAGGCAAAATATCATGAATCATAACACCTATCATATCACTTAATGCCGTCACTAAACCCAAACAAGATATCCGCATGCTAACTAAAATCGTCATCATCTGTCTTGATGTTATGGCAGAAAATTCACTCAAATTAGCCTCAGTCATTGCAGATGTCATTTCAACCTGGCGCAAAGGTACAACACGGTCGATAATTTCACTCAAGCTATTTAATTCACTTTGATTTAAAACAATATTATTTTCTACAAAACCATTGCTAACATTACTCGGTGTTTTTAATGCAAAAAAATTGTCCTTTGATAATAGAAACAACTTCTGATCAGACAAGCCTTGATAGAGCACTGCATTCAATGAAGAAGCAAAAACAGATGTTTCATTTAATAATTCTATTCTGCCAGACTCAGTTGTTTGAGACTGACCATAAACCAAAAGCAAATTAGCCAACGCTGCCACTTTTTGATTGGGGGATTTATCCGCAGATGCGATAAATTTTTCTTGAATAAAATGAGAGTCTACACCAATCAACTGAGACATGAGCGTCGTCATATCAAAGTTTTTTTCTGTACTCACTAAACTGAAAAACGACGTAGCATGAATTACATCAAGCAGCGCGCCAAGTAATTTCAAAATTTCTTCGGATTGATTGACTAAATTTCTGGCAGCTTGCTGCAGAATTGAAGAACTGCCTCTACTAGATGGCCTAGCTATACCAACGTCTTTCCCTTCCATATTCTGATTTCCCTTCTATCATTTTCTATAATCGCGACACAAACACATTGCTTTGTCACAAAACTTTGCTATACTCGCAACTCGTGCCGAGATGGCGGAATTGGTAGACGCGCCAGACTCAAAATTTGGTGGGGTAACCCCCCGTGTGGGTTCGAGTCCCACCCTCGGCACCATTTTCCCCACCGTTATCACCCTACGCTTAGCCTCTTATGTTCTACTCGATGCCTTAGCATTGACACTGGCTTTTATGCTAGAAAATTGCTTCACCCAGGGTTTGAGCTGTTGCACGTTGGCAGGCAGCCTAGCGATGGCTGCACTAGCCTCTGCCTGAGAACCATAACTACCATAGATTAACACATAAAAATCTTTACCATTTAATTGACTGTGATACACCTTAGCTTTTGGTCGTAAGTGGTTACGATCAATCACTTGACGTACATTAGCCTGAGAGGTAGTTCCAATCAGCTGCAGTGTGTAATGGTTATTTGGCGAAGCTAAAATACTTCTTTCATCACCCGTCAATTTTCTATTGGTTGCTGCCGCCCATTTACCTTGCGCTGAACGAGCTGCAACCGCTTTAGATTTTATCTGATGAGCAGACACTTTAGGTGTTTTTGCTGATTTGAGTGTCTCTTTGGAGTCTTTTACGCCTAACGAGTCTGAAGGTGCATTTGATGCACTTGCTGATAAAGCTGTGCCATTACTAGGTTTGGTTGTATAGCGCTTGCCTTTTTGACTTTTGAGGGCCAAGGACCTGACGTGCTTCCTGCGTGAGTGAGCCTGATTTTTCTCAGAAGAAATGGCAGATTGAGAGGCGACCGAGCCTCCCTGATTGGACTCTGCTGCCACAACCTTACTACTACTGGCGTTAAACGACTGCCTACTCTGACTTGGTGAAGCATCAGCAGCGCGCAGACTGGTATCGGCAGCATTGGAGAACTGTTGAGCACTTTTAGCACCGCCACTTTGAGCCTGTTGCTCAAACGCGTCTTTTGGAGTGACCGCTTCTCTTGGCCTTCTTACCTCTTGCCACTTGTTTTGATTGGAGGCCACACTGCCCACGGGGCTCACTTCAACAGCATCAGTCTTGTTTGGTTGCTCGCCTCGACTAGCAAGTTGAGTTTCATGCCCTAGGATATTCAACGCTCTAGTAGCCTGCGCATGTTTCTGAGCTGCTGCCTTACCAATCCAATACTGGGCCTTCTGGCTATTGCGAGTGACATTTTGCCCGTAATAATACATGTAACCCAGCGCGTACTGTGCATCCGCATCACCATCTTGAGCGGCCTCGCGTACTTGCTCGTAAGTTAAGGCATAGTTCTTAGCGGCAATTCCTTGCTTGTCCCTATACGCCACATGACGCTGTGAACAAGCCGTTACAGCCAAAACACTCACTAAAACCACAACTGGATACATAAAACGCATGATTAGGTCCTTCTGATTGAACAAATTAAATTTCCGTCAATCGCCTATCATACAAAATTTCACACAAAAAAAAAATATCTTTCGACCTAAATGCGGTGATCGTAGGAAAGTAACGAATGTTTTTGAGCATTGTCTGCAAATACATTCAGAGCAGTCCCTAATGTGCTAATGCCAGAACTTAAGATAAAGCCCATAAAGGCAAAGATAAATAAACTACCGAATACTCTGTTCACGTTGACAATCCTCCTTGATTATTGAAACTGATACACCACATTGGCGCACCCCTTCCCCATGGAAATACGGTTTCTTGGCTGTGGCAGCCAATCCTTGATCACCACAACATAAGCCCTTGTCAATAACCATAGCAGAGATTCTGAAAAATGCAAAAATCCAGGGGTAAGTGCTCAGCTCTAAACTGTCCAAGCACCTTCGCCCCGCTTCGCTCGCAATGACTGAAAGGGGGCGTAATGCCTAAGTATTTCTATTGCAACAGGCGTAAAATATCATTATAGGAAACAGCCAAGGTCAATAACATCAGAAAAATCAATCCCAGCCGCATTGTGAAAATTTCTACCGCGGCCGATAAGGGCCGGCGAAGTATAAACTCCAGCAGAAAATACAACATATGACCACCATCCAACCCGGGAATTGGCAACACATTCACAAAAGCCAACATGACGCTAAACAGGGCTAGAAAATTCAAAAAAACCACAACGCCACCTTTAAAAGCACGATCAGCGGTGTTAAAAATGGTGATGGGGCCACCCAATGTACGCAAAGAAATTTCACCTTTGATGATTTTTTTCAGCACTATAAAATTAAAATTAAAAAAGCGTAATGTTTCGGCTGAAGCCGGTCCTATAGCCAACAAAGCCGAATATTTTTTCTCAAATTTCATATTATCGGGGTACGGAGTTGGTTTGACCGTCACTCCCAACAGACCAATGCGTTGCAAACCTCGTAAATAAAATTTACTCTCTGGCGTAATATCCAATGTCACCTTCTGTCCAGCACGGTCTATAAGAAGGTTAAAGCGCTTCCCAGGGTGCGGCTGTACTGTTTTCACTAAATCGTACCAGTCTTTCAGTGCCACACCATCAATGGCCAGCACTTGATCCCCCGATTTCATCCCTGCCATCTCGGCGGGGCTTCCCGGCGTCACGGTATCAACAACAGCCGGTTGAGCTGGCCTATAAGGCTCTAATCCCAAACTTTGAAGGGGCTCAGGAACAAGGGGATCTACCTTCCACTGTGCAACCTCTACTTTATGTTCTTGAATTTGTCCCGTAGGCGAGGAGGTCTCAATGGAAATTTCACCGCTGCCACCAATGCGCCCAATGACTGTCAACATAAAATCACCCCAGCCGCTGACCTCTTGCCCATCTACCGTACGAATCAGATCACCTGGTTTAATACCAGCTTCTGCAGCCACTGAATGCTCTATCACTTGCCCTACCACCGGCTTCACCTGATCAACGCCTATAGTAAACATCAGCCAATAAGCCACAACAGCAAAAATTAAATTGGTAAGAGGTCCAGCTACCACCACCGCCATCCTAGCCCAAAGGGGCTGACGATTGAATGCACGATGCTTTTGCTCTTCTGGCACTGTCATTTCACGCTCATCAAGGAGCTTCACATATCCACCCAAAGGCAGTAACGCAATCACATATTCAATACCACTTTTTTTCGCTTGATAACGCCATAAAGACTTACCAAACCCTATGGAATAGCGCAAAACCTGAATACCCAGCGCACGGGCTACAAACATATGCCCTGCCTCATGAATAGAGACGAGTATGAGCACAGTCAGAATAAAAGCAAAAATTTGTGTTATCACATCCACAGTTAGCACCCTCTGTAACGTTAACAAATCAACAGTAAACCCATTTAGCTATCATCCGGGGACCCTATTCACGTCATCACGAGCGAAGCGAAGTGACCCAGAAAAAAATAATCGAACGATTACCTTATCATCATTGATAGCAGATTGGCAGTATGGATACAAATACTCCATGAAACATGCTACGCTTATCGATAATAAATTAACTCACTGACGAGGACTACTATGACCGTTCGCACACGATTTGCTCCCAGCCCCACCGGGTACCTTCATATTGGCGGCGCTCGCACCGCACTATACGCCTGGCTATACGCACGTCGCTATAACGGCACATTTGTTCTTAGAATCGAAGATACCGACACCGAACGCTCAACACCTGATGCCGTAGCCGCGATACTGGAAGGAATGAAGTGGTTAGGACTGGATCATGATGAAGGCCCCTTTTACCAGACTCAACGCATGGATCGTTACCGAGAAGTCATTGACTACCTACTGGAAGAAGGACACGCCTACCGTTGCTATTGCACTAAAGATCGTTTAGAAAAACTCCGCAATGAGCAAACTGAACAACATATTAAACCTCGCTATGATGGTCGTTGCCGTGAAGGTGGTCATCAAAAAGATGCCGAAGCGCCCTCTGTCGTACGTTTTCGCAATCCTCATGAAGGCCTAGTGGAATTTGATGATTTAGCACGAGGTAAACTCAGCTTTCAAAATGTGGAGCTCGATGACCTAGTCATTTTACGCAGCGATGGTATGCCGACGTATAATTTCACCGTGGTGGTCGATGATTGGGATATGCAAATTACCCATGTTATCCGTGGCGACGACCATATCAATAACACACCCAGACAAATCAATATATTAAATGCCTTAGGTGCACCAGTACCTAAATATGCCCACATCCCTATGATTTTAGGTGAAGATGGCAAGCGACTCTCCAAACGTTTAGGCGCTGCCAGTGTTTTAAACTATCGTGAAGAGGGTTACTTACCTGAAGCGTTGCTTAATTATTTAGTCCGCTTAGGATGGTCTAATGGGGATCAAGAAATTTTTTCAACCAAAGAAATGATTGATAACTTTGATCTTTCCCATGTGAGCAAATCTCCCGCTGCTATCAATCCTCAAAAGCTACAATGGTTAAATCAACATTATTTTAAAACCTTAGCGCCAGAGGAAATCATTGAACCGCTCACACAACAATTTGAATTACTTGGCATTAAAAATCCTGATAAAAATTTATTACTGGAATTAATTAGCGCACAAGCTGAGCGCTCTAAAACGCTAAAGGAAATGGCTGAAAAAAGTACGTTTATTTTCAAAGATTTTGATAGCTACGATAAGGATGCTGCTGCGAAAAACCTAACAGCCGAAACCAAGCCAGCCCTGGAAACATTACATCAAGGTTTTGAAAATTTAAAAGATTGGTCAAAAGAAGCCCTACACCAAGTGGTTGTAGATAGTGCGGAATCACTCGGGCTGAAACTCGGCAAGGTGGCACAACCTTTAAGGGTTGCTGTCAGCGGCGGCAGTGTTTCCCCGCCTATTGATATGACACTACATATGCTAGGTAAAGAACGCGTACTCAATAGAATCAAACGCGCTATTGATTTTGTTTAGTCTCAGCACCCTGTTCTGATCTTATAAAAAGAAGGAGCTGCCGCATTAGTGGTAGCTCCTGTTAAACTCTCAACCTACCAGCTTTCTTCGTCGTGAACGTAGCGGTGATGAAATTCGGGATGGTAGTCGTACCGCCTGACATGGTCAGGATGTAACTCATGGGTACGGTAAGTATAGAAATTCCTACCCCACTCATTGCCACGCTCTGTATTAACATCCACTAAACGTGCAGGTGCAGGAGCACAGTCGCTGGTTGTAAAGGTTGAGCAGCAGCCCATAACCCCCACTAACAGCGCAAGCACGGGTATCCACCTCAATTCAGACATACTACTCTCCTTGTATCCCTATAAAGAAATCCATTGATTACGGTCATATTCCACAAAAAAGCGCTTGAACAAGACAATCCAGCCCTTAACAGCCGCCTTTGGGCAATGATAGTAGCAAACTCCGTATTTAACCACAACCTTCCCAGATTTGCTTGTTGCCCACCTTTGCTCGCAATGACAGTTAGGCCGCCACCCCCTAAATCTTCATAAAAAACCCTTGACCTACACCGAGCCATAACGTTAATATCCCCTCTGGATTGTTAAGGGGCTATAGCTCAGCTGGGAGAGCGCTTGCATGGCATGCAAGAGGTCGGCGGTTCGATCCCGCCTAGCTCCACCACACATAATAAAACAAACATATATGTGAGAATCACTATGCAAGAAACGGTACAGGAACATAAACACAAACTATCCCTTCCAATGTGGCTTCAAGGATTAGAACAAGATATTATAAAACTACAGTGCCAATACCCAAACCATCTCCCCCCGCTCACAGAGAGCCAGAGTATGGCTAGGCATAAGGAGGATAATAACAACAATGCCCCCCCTCAAGAAAATCAGGTTACTCAAGTAAGTGTGGCAGATCGCTATTTCCAGCACGTCATAACAACCCTAAGAGAAATTATTATTGAAATCACTCCCATAATAAGCGCCCCACTTTCTAATCGAACAGCGATTATGAACCTTATTCAAGACCCGGAAGACCTCTTAGCAGAAGTACTAAGGACAAAATGTTTAGATATTGGCACTTTCGGCCTCCCCCATATATTTCACCCTGTACTCAACGAAGAAACTAACACCATGGTCTTTGAAGGTGATCAACGATGCTTCGAACTAGCTTTAATCACCCAAAAACACCTCAATATTCTTCATAAAGCTGACTTAGGGATTGTTATTAATTTAATAAAAGACATGATACCTGATGCGAAAAATGGCATTCACTTTTTACTTTCTATTATCAACGGTCGAATTGAAAGATACCAATTTAACCAGCGTTATCGATCTATACTTCACACCTATCTCTATGTTGACACCTCAACACTCAATGAGACCATAGCCTCATTTACTGAAGATGAATGGAGCGCGAGTCAACTCTCCCTCGTACTAGGACTACTGACTGACATCACCGAAAATGCCTACAAACATCAAGCTGTTATACCTCGATTTTTACGCGACAATCCTTTAAGTCGTTTCAATAGGGGGGGGTTCAGACAATTTGATCAATATCCCAAATTACTGAGAGCCTTTATGGACAACAACAATGATCTTACGCGTGCACTCGAATTATACCGTAGATCTCCTAGCATGGACAATGTCCTGATGGGTTTTGAAATTGAAGCCAACCTCAAAACCATCATCCAAATCCTTAAGGAAAAACACGCAGAGACTCTAGAAAGTTGCCCAGATCAATATCTTAAACTTGTGCATAAACTTGACATTTTACACATTCGCAATTTACACCTACACTCAGTACAAAATCTGGTGGAGCGGGAAGCACCTAAATGGTCATCTAGGATTTGCAACGCACTCGAAAAACTATTGACGGGGCTGAAACCCTACAGTGAATACAATCCGGATGGAAGACATTTTCAAATCACAAACCATCAAAAACAATTCCATCAACTATCAAAGTTATCTCGCCACCTTTATCACGATCTCCGAAACCTTATGGGCCTTACTGGTGACAAGAATGATGATAAAATCAAAGGTCATGCCAATGTTTATCTCTTCAATGACCTACTCACTCAAACAATTAAATTGGTAAGACGAGTGAAAAAAGACTTTGAAACTTCTAATCAGACCAACACCCCAATCTATGAAGCCATCAAAGAATTTTTAACATCCACCCAGGATCTCCAGGAGAAGCTTAGCGATCTGGCAGCCCACCTCCAAGCCGCTGGTCAGGAAGCCCCATTACATCAGAACTCAAACAACTGAATTTAATCTTGCTATTGGCTGGGCGATTTGCTACCATTTTCATCCTCAAAGACGTCCCCATCGTCTAGAGGCCTAGGACATCGCCCTTTCACGGCGGTAACAGGGGTTCGAATCCCCTTGGGGACGCCACTATTTACGCTTGATCTCGATGACGTCAGCAAGCTGACCGATTCTAGACATGACTTTTGATAGTGAACTCGTCGGTGCAATCTCTACTGTCAGATTTATAATCAGTAAATCCTTTTTCTTATCCACTTGGCTTGCCAAGGTTTGCACGGGGATCTTATCCGTGGCCAAGGCGGCAGTAAGATGGCTTAACACTTCAGGCGTGTTGTGTGCTGAGATGGTGAAGTCAACTGAGTATTGCAATTGTGCATTGCTGTCCCAATTCACCTCAATCAGTCGATCCGGATTTAAGGTGGTTTTATCAATCACATTCACACAATCACTGCGGTGAATGGAAACACCATGGCCTAGGGTAACATAGCCCATAATGCTGTCTCCCGGCACCGGTCTACAACACCGAGAAAGATGTGTTAATAAATTACTAATGCCTGAGATTTCAATACCCGGATTGGCATTAGTTTGTTTAATCACACGCTTTTTTTCAGCAGGGCTGGATTGTATTTGCGGTGCTTCTTCGCCGTGTCGCTCAGCAAGAATCGCATTAATAACGGTATTAATGCTCATATCACCCCGACCGAGCACGGCAAATAAATCGTCTTTATTCTGAAAATGCAGCTGTTCCAGCACTGTTGCCGTTAAGTGTAATTTTTCTTTTCCACGTTTACATTCTTTATCAAATAACTCAGCGCCAGCTACTTTATTCATATCGTAATCTTGCACTCTAAACCAATGATGCACTTTTGCTTTTGCGCGGGGCGTCACTAAATACGCTTTTTGCACACTCAACCAATCACGACTGGGGTGAGGTTCTTTTGCGGTCAACACAACCACTTTATCGCCCATTTGCAATTGATAATTTAATGGTACAATCACGTCATTCACTTTGGCCCCTCTACAGCGGTGCCCTATATCAGTATGAATACTATAAGCAAAATCCAGGGGGGTAGCACCCTTAGGGAAATCCAACACGTCGCCGTTGGGTGTGAAAACATAAACACGATCATCAAAAATATGAGTATAAGCTTCTTGTTCTTGT
>JBGSSQ010000104.1:0-5274 GCA_041736975.1 Gammaproteobacteria bacterium | reverse complement strand
AAAAAGCAATTAATCACAGATGCAAAGCAGTATGAACAAGCATTTGCTGATCAAGACCAACCGCCAGTTACTTTTGCGATGTAGCTTCCCTGTCATAGTTTATAGGGGTCAAGTCTGAAGTAATTGAGTAATTAGCTTATAAACCAATGCACCATGGGAATAGAGGGAAAGGTCTAAACTAATTGAAACTAGCATTATTACTTCATAGCATAGTTATACCCCACACACCATCATCTCGCTCATCTGGAATATTAGTAAGCAATTACTAAATTACTTCAGACTTGACCCCTTTAAAGACCTGACTACTTTAAAAGCTAGCATAACTCAAGCCATACTTGTTCAATATTTCGTCTAGTGTTTTACGCACATCGTGCTTGGAAATAAATATCGCTTGAATAGCTTTGCGCATTTTAGGATATTGACGCACCAGTGTGCTGAGTTGATCTTTAATACTGGCATGATGTTTTTCAAAACACTCTTCTAATGGCCCAGCCGCTACGTAAGCCAGCTCCAAGTCATCATCAGAAGCTTGAATGAGTTGAAAGACACACGCCAGCCCCTGTGGTGACTGTATGATTTTTTGAACGGCTTCAACGGCCCACCAATGATGGTCATCTCGAGTTCTGTAGTACTTAAGATAGTCCCGTATCGTCTCTTCGTTAAAAGCGCTTGTTGTCATTGCCCACTTCTCCATTTACCTACCTCATACTTATGTGCCTATACCAAATATAATACATAAGTATAATTAAGAGAGCCTTAACAGGCACGAAAATGTAGATATCTCATGAATATAGAATGAAAAGAGGCAAACTCCGCCTTGATTTCTTATTGAAACCGCTCTATAAGCCAGGTATCATCGAGGGCTATTTGCAGCAGCTGGGGATATTCACCATGTATACGACTTTCAAACGCCTTTCTCTAACTTTTATGCTAGCCACTGGCCTCACAGGCGCTTTCTTTCAATCTACTGCCTACGCATTACACCCAGCAGTACTAGAAACTGATTTTGGCCTACAGGATGGGGCTGTGAGCGCCATGAAGGGCGTTATGTATCAGGTGGATCCAGCACTGAAAATCTTCGATCTTACCCATGAAATCCCGCCACAAAACGTCTGGGAAGGTGCTTATCGGTTAGTGCAAACTGCCCGTTATTGGCCTACTGGCACTGTTTTTGTCATCGTAGTGGATCCTGGCGTCGGCACGGCACGTAAATCACTTGTTGTAAAAACGAAAACGGGGCAATATTTTGTCACACCCGATAACGGCACCCTTACTTTTGTAGCAGACGCACTGGGAATTGACTCAATGCGTATAATCGATGAAAAAATCAATCGATTACCTGGCTCGGATCGTTCATACACATTTCATGGTCGTGACGTCTACGCGTACACTGGCGCACGTCTTGCTGCCGAGAAAATTTCTTTTGAAGGAGTTGGCCCTGAATACAAGGGTGAACTTGTCAAATTAGCACATCCTGCCGCCGAACAAGTTAACAACAAGATCATTGGATCAATACCAGTACTGGATATTCGTTATGGCAATGTCTGGACCAATATCCCTGCGCAGCTTTTAGATAAAAACAAAATTACCCTAGGTGAACACTATCAAGTTAAAATCACTCACAATAAAAAAGTCGTCTACAATAAAAAACTACCATACTTAAGTACCTTCGGTGGCGTTGCCATTGGCGGAGAACTACTCTATCTCAATAGCTTAGAAAATTTATCACTGGCGGTTAATCAAGGCAGTTTCGCTAAACGTTATAATATTGTTCCAGATCAACACTGGACAATTGAAATAACAGCCATCCCACATCACCAATCAAAGGAATAGACCATGTCTAATGCTTACCAACAACTCTCTGAACACATGACCAAAATTGCTCATCTAAATCACTTAGAAGCAATGGCCCATTGGGATGAAGCCGTTATGATGCCAGAGGGAGGTGGGGATGCCCGCGCAAAAGCACTAGGCACCTTGGCCAGTATAACGCACGAACTTGAATCTTCCGCAGAATTAGCTGAATTAATTGAGCTTACCAAAGCATCTCCACTATCAAACCAATGGCAGCGTACCAATCTAGCGCTGATTGAAAAAAATTATCGACGAGCCACCTGCGTACCCTCAACGCTGATTGCTGAATGCACTCGGGCAAAAATGGCCAGCGAGCAAGCCTGGCGCAAGATGCGCCCATTAAATAATTGGCAAGACTTTAAACCACTATTCACTAAAACGTTTTCTCTAGTCAAAGAAATCGCACAATTAAAAGCTGAAGCGCTGCAATGCAATCCCTATGACGCCCTTATTGACGAACATTCGCCAGGCTTCAATCAAACCATCATCAATCCTATTTTTACCGAACTCAAAAACACTTTACCCTCACAAATTAAAAGGATTATTGCCGACCAACAACACGATACAGTTTTAACACCTAAAGGCCCATTTGATATTAATAATCAACGCCAGTTAGGGCTAGAATTAATGCAATCCTTAGGCTTCGATTTCGAGCACGGCCGCCTGGATGTCAGTCACCATCCATTTTGTGGCGGCGTCCCTGAAGATGTAAGAATTACTACACGCTATAATGAACAAGAATTTATTACCGCCGCGATGGGTATCTGTCACGAAACAGGCCATGCTCGCTACGAGCAAAACTTACCAACCGCCTGGCGTGACCAACCTGTTGGCAAAGCACTTGGCATGGCTGTGCATGAAAGCCAATCACTACTCATCGAAATGTACGCGTGTCGATGCCCTGAATTCATGCATTTTCTAGCACCGCAGCTAAAAAATCATTTTGGTGATGACCCAAGTTTTAATCCTGATAATTTATATAAACTCTATTCGCGAGTAAAACCTGGCTTTATCCGTGTCGATGCCGATGAAGTCACTTACCCTCTCCATGTGATTTTACGCTATGAACTCGAACAACAATTATTTAACGGACAATTAACCATTGATGACCTTCCCGATGCCTGGGATCAAAAAATGCGCGACTATTTTGACCTATCAACCAAAGGTGATTACAGCAATGGTGTTATGCAAGACGTCCATTGGCCAGCGGGTATCTTTGGTTATTTCCCTGCGTATACCTTAGGTAACTTGATCGCTGCTCAACTATTCTCTACGGCAAACGAAAACCATCCTGACCTGCCAGACCGAATAAAGCAAGGTGATTTCTCCGCACTCTTCGCCTGGCTGAACCAGCACATTCACCAACGTGGCTCATCTGTAGATGTCACCACCTTGCTCACAGAGGCCACAGGAAGTGCACTAGACCCCAAATTTTACCTTAGACATATCGCTCATCGTTATCAAACAGAAGAAAACCGCTCTAAAGTTACCAGCTAATAAAACTAAGTTACGATAGCGGTCTTTTAAATCGTTAAAAAATATCTTGAGGGGTAGTTCTTATGGGATTTTGGGTATATGTACCTTTTCTGCTCTTGCTTGGTATGCTGGTCCTTGCATGGAGCAATGCAAGCAAAATTTCCAATTTACGCCAAGAGCTCAATGAATTGCGCAATGCTATTAACAAACTGACAACGAATAAAGACCCTAACGAAGAGGCCACGGAAACAGAAGAGCAGCTAACAAAAACTCAACCACCACCTCAAATCATACCGCTACCCTTAGCAGTGCCATCGGAATTAAAAACAGTACAACCCAACCCCAAAAGTCCCCCTCCCGAGATTGAAGAAGGCATTGAAAAACAATTAGGCGCGAAACTATCGGTTTGGTTAGGTGCCATTGCAATCACCTTAGCTGGTTTTTATTTGGTGAAATACACCATCGAAGCAGGATGGTTTGGACCTAGCGCACGCCTAATCCTAGCGGGGATTTTCGGTGTAAGTTTATTGTTGGTCGCTGATTTAGTTCGCAGTCGCATGCTCTATGCCAATGGTACACGTATCGCACAAGCTCTGTCAGGATCAGGTATCGCTATACTCTATGCTGCTATTTACGCAGCCACTTACCTCTATTTTTTCTTATCACCGTTTGCCGGCCTTTTAAGCATGTCTGCCATCACCATACTAAGCTTATTCCTATCACTACGCTTCGGACCACCCATTGCCTATATTGCTTTATTAGGTGGTTTTTCTACTCCCGCATTATTTCAAATGAATTCACCTTCTGCTGCATCAACCTTCATCTACCTCTATTTTGTCTTCTTCAGCTTATTTTCATTACAAAGCACAAAACCAAATGTGTGGATACGCGCCCTAACACTGCTAGGTACATTTAGTTGGATCGTCCTGTGGTTAACAAACTATTTCATTCCGACTGACTCACTGTGGCTAATGTTATTTTTATTTTCCACCAGCCTAACAATGGTTGTTTTGACTCACAAAGAAATGCCGGAAGAATCGTCTATTACGGTTTGGGGGCACCCCTGTACAGTAGCCAATTTATTGTTATCACTAGGACTCATCTGCAGCTTAGTGTCAATTGGCGGCATTAGTCACCTGGCAGGTTATAGCATCAGTGAATGGTCTTATTTCGGTATATTTTCAATCAGCGGGATTATTTTAGCTTGGTATAGGCGACTGATTTACGGTTTGTTACCACCATTAATTTTACTGATAAATTTTGTGATGCTATATGATTGGCACCCAAAGAACAATTTTACTTTTATCTGTGTCGTTGCCATTTTTAGTATAATCAATATCCTCGGCGGCTATATCACACAATGGCGTACATCTAAACCAGAGTATGCGGCTGGCTTAACTACAACTGCAGCAGTAGGTTTTTACTTGTTGTCCTATTTTAAATTATTCAATACACCATGGGTTAATGATGTTAGTCTAATCTGGGGGGGCTTAGCACTCATACTGAGCTCACTTGCGATTGCTGCACTCTTCCATGTACACAAAACCCTGATGACAGATCTTAAAACAAAGAATACTTTACTGACTATTTACATACTCACTGCAACAGTCTTTTTGTCAATCGGCTTAACTATAGAATTACCCAGTGAGTTTTTACCTGTTGCCTTTGCTGCGGAATCGCTGGCTATTGCCTGGATCAATCGTCGAGTTAAAATCCCAGCCTTGCGACCCTTAGCCCTTACTTTACTCGAGGCATTTGCATTAACAATGCTCATACCCTCTTTTATATTAGCAGTAACAATGCTTGTGGGTGTCAGTAATATCGGGCTACCAGCCTCTCTCATGACCGAGCATACATTCATCCAATATGTCATTACGGCAGTACTCTTTTTCATAGGAGCAAGACAACTCTATCATGACCGAGATGATGTCACCGTAGGAATTT
>JBGSSQ010000081.1:0-7795 GCA_041736975.1 Gammaproteobacteria bacterium | reverse complement strand
TATTGCCCGGAAAGCAATGGTATGGCAGAAGCATTTGTCAAAACGATGAAGCGGGATTACGTGTATGTCAGTGATTTATCTGATGCACAAACAGTTATGAAGCAGCTACCATTGTGGTTTAATGACTACAATGAAAATGCGCCACATAAAGGACTTAAGATGCGCTCACCAAGGCAATTTTTGAGTGAAATGTTAGCAGGCTAGGTGGCTCTTTTTTAAGGGGCAACTCCAGGTTGGATCCTAAGGTTATTCATAAAAAAGAGGGTGATTCAGTTTTACATACTATCGCCGCATTTACGACATGGAATAATTATTTGTACATTGCTGAAAAATATTTTGCTGATCAAGAACCGCCTTTGGATAATACAGAGTCTCCTCCTGTGGTCTGTGCCATCAATTATGGTCGCTTTTATTTTACACAGCAGTACTTTAAAAAATATAATATAGATGCTTTCCTAAGCGAATATGCAGAAGAAGTAATTGAAATAGCCAAAGAACACAAATACCCCTATTTGCTCAAGTGGATGAAGAAAGCTGTCGCTGCATTTCTTCCTACAGAAGGCACAAATCTTGATGTGGAAGTTAGCCTCCCATCTGCCAACAATGGCACTGGCTCGCTTTACTAGCCTCCCCCTTTACTGCAGTGATCCCACAGCCACCTCCCGTATGTGCTATAATAAAGGCATAGAAGAAGAGTGGAAGTTAGTATGAAGCGCAACGATATTGAAATTGTTCAACCTGAATATGGATTACAGCGTAAATAGCCTTATACATCCAGAGCAGGAATCTGGGCGTTCTGCTATACTTATAAAAGCAGGAAGCCAGAAGTCAAATTGTGAAAGATAGAGAAGGTGTGCAAGGAGGCGACAAGATTGAATAGAGCGTGGCTAGTCTGAGGGCTAGAGGCTCTTAATGATCTGTAACACCAAGTTAGGAGGTTATAGTATCGTAGCAGCGAGGTGGTGTATGCAACAACAGGACGAGGTATTTAAGCAAGCTATTCTCATTGACCGTTTCAACGAGTTTGCGCGTCTGGCAAATGAGTATCTCCATATCAACATCGCTCCCCTCAACGAACAAGGCTGTTGTTTTGCTTTAGCCCAGTATTTTATTAAACACGCCAGAGAAAATACCCTCGAAGACTTTTACAGCAAAATTAGTTATATTACCTCCGAGTTCTCAGATAAGCAGCTTTTGACTTTGCTCGAAAACGCCAAACCACAACGCACACCAGAGCAAGAAGTTGCCTTTTTAGCCGGCAATCGATCCGTGAAGCAGCCACCAATCTACAATAAATTTACGCTACCTAAGTCTGACTATGACTTCGAAGATATCATGCGATTTGCTCAAGGCATTAGTCAAGCACAAGTGGGTTATAAAAGCGCTATGGCCAAAAGCCGATTTGCGAAAAAAATGGGGCAATATGGCTTGGGCAGATTTGAAAATATTGCGGGTAATTGGGATAACAGCTATCCGATCTTTGGTGACAAAATCGCTATTCGTGAGGCACTGGAGAAGCTTAGGCTGTCTGATCATCACTATGCGATGATCGGATCAGGTAATCATGCGATCAGTTTTTACAAAATTGAGAGTAATCGTTTTCTCGTTTATGATTCCAACGATCCTCATAAATCAAAAATCCTCAGTAGCTACGCCGATATTGCCAACGCCATTGTCGAAGATTTTAACAAAGTGGGTAATTTGAGCTCGCGCGGCGAGGTCGGCATTGTCATTGACACGGTATCTTTTTCAACAGGTGATTTAGAGTTAAAGCAAGCACTGCAGCAATACACGGTGAGCACACAATTTAGCGGGCTAAACACCGCTGTGGCACAACAGTGCCACGACATCATCGTGAGTACAGAGACCGATCAGAGCTTATTTGATAAAGCCTTCGCCATTTACGATTTATACACTCAACAAAAAGAACAGGGTTCAGTAAAATCACTAGAGGACTTCACCCATACACTCTCACCGGCATTGCAACAAGTAACAAGGGAGTGCTTGCGATATGTTCAAAATGCGGCTTTTGCCGATTCTGTTGAAACCAAAAATGCAATTACGTATCAAGACAAGGACTTGAGTACAGAGCAGAAGATCTTTATGACTAAAATCAATGAGTACTATGCGCAATATCATAATGGTCATTTATCGCGAGGGGATTTTTCAGCGAATGTGCTGAGACATATTAAGCAATTTATGGCGAGTCCAGAAGCGACCGATTTTCGGTCACAACGCGTTTATGCTGAGATCATGAAACTTAAAAATGATCTGTATACTTATAGTGAAGGCACGGTATCAGTTGAAGAGTTGATGGGATCCGTTAAAAAAATCGATCTCAATAATCGAGATAATAGTGGCTTTAGCTTGACCAACCATGTCCTGCAATCAAGCCCCAACAAAGTCACATTGCAAGCGTTGTTTGCTCAAAGAAAAGGTCGGCGTGTATTTCGATACCGGGCTGAAGACAGAATTGATAGAGCTACTCTAGGACGGTTGTTGAGTCTATCAACGACTGACGCTGTTGAATATATTGTGACTAAAATTGACTTGACTAAAGCCCTGACCACGCCGGTACCTGATAGTTATGAACTTTGCTTACTCTCAACTTTGCCTAACAATGACCCTAAGAATGCCGAAAAGGGCAAGATTTACCTATCCAGAAAAGGGGATTATTATATTCGTGATCCTAACGGACAAGTGCAAAAAGGATCACTACCCAAGTCCGTTATTAATCTCAATATTTTCGTCATGAACTTGAAACATCCGCGATTAGTTGCCGCAGTTCATGCCGAAGTAAATAAACGTGGTTTTATCACAACCTCACTTCCTTTGCATGAGGTTATTGACTCTGGCAATACCGAGGTTATCAAATACTTGCTGACGACTTTACCTGATATGGACATTAATCAGAAAGTGCCCTCGTCAACAGGAAAGGCAAAAACTATTTTGGAAGTCGCTCTTGATTTTAATAGTGACTCATTGGCGCAGTTGGCGTTGCAGAAAGGTGCGCAACTCACCAAGCCTGCAGCAGAGGCACTTATAACGCAATCTCTCTCTGGCGAACGAGAGCTACATTCAGCTTCAAGAGCTGCCTTAAATCAAACTTCAGCAGATGAAGGTCAATTGCCACAATCAAAATACGCCTTTGAACAATTTCAACGCACAAACACTCAAGAATTTGAAAAGGCTAACCGATGGAGTGCCGTGGTGGAGTCTATTATCGAGCAAAGTGATCCTAAGCGTTGCGAAACTTTATTTGATGCGGCGATAAGCAAGGGGATGTTGGCTTTGGCTGAGAGGTTATATCTGAAAAATAAAAAGGAAAACCCAGCACTCGAAAATGAGCACAAGCGGCAAGAGCATGCTTTACTCATTGGCGCCACGATTGTGGGGGATACGGCCGTAGTCAAACGGCTGGTGGAGCAGAATAAAAGTTTGGTCAATGCGTCTTATAGTGAAAGTCGTAGTCTATTGTTCAAAGCGTGCGAAAGCAATCATAGTGAATTGGCACTGTTTTTAGTGCAAGAAGGGGCTGCGGTAAATGATAGGGTGCCATCGCCTTTGTATTACGCCGCTAAAGCGGGCGATAAGAAGCTAGTCAAACGTCTCATGGAAAAAGGGGCGGAAAATGACCCCAAAGCCGAAAAAGATTTTAGAACGCCCCTCATGGGAATAATGGAAGCAAATGTTCCTATCGAAATTAAAGCAAAACTTTTTCGTAAGATTTATAGTGACGTTCCGTTGCAAGAATTTAGCGAAGCCACTGTGCATAATGCGATCATAAATGCGGTTAAATCACCTTCGGCAACGCTGGAAGATATCAAAGTGTTTTCAAAGCTCTTTAGTGTCAATTTATCCGATATCGTTACCAAAAACCTTGATAGTCTTGCGATGGTTAGCCTGGAAGCAGGCAATCTCGAATTAGCAAAAAAGTTCATAAAAGACACCAACCTCGGACCGCAGTATAAAAACAAAAATGGCGAAACACTGCTCAGTATTGCCCTCAAAATGATTGGTGACCAAGAAAAATATAGGCGGACTTTGTCTGACAAATATAAACCTGATTTATTGGCTGAGTTGGTTGAGCAAGTTAAAGGCTGGATTGAAAAAGAGTCCACTTTGGTCAAGCAAATTTATGGCAACGGGGATTCGGTTTTGATGCGTGCCATTCAGTCGAGGAATATGGATATTGTTAGTGATCTTATTAAGAATGGTGCAAATCTGAATTATCTCAATCCGCAAACAGAAAGAACAGCGACCCATACGGCAGCCGATATTGGCGAAATTAATGTGATTAATCGTATCTTAAAGGAATCGCCACAGCTGGGCATTCCCGACAAGGGCGGCAAAACACCCATGCTGCTTTATGCCTATCAACGCCCCACTTTCGAGGTTATTGCAGGATTGAAAGGTGAGAATGAAGAGCTTGATGACCTTGACAGCCAAGGTAATACACTCCTACACGTTGCCGTCAAACGCGGCGTAAAAAGCAGAGATTTTATTAAGGCACTGCTTAACGAAGGACTCGATCCTTTACAAAAAAACCAAGCAGAGGAACCAAAATCTGCCTTAGAGATTGGACTCGCCGAAGGCAATGCCAATATTCCTGGACTCTTGGCCATTTGTGAGCACTTATCGCGTGATGCTTTGGTGGGCGATGTGAACTTGTTGCGGCAACTTGAGGCCCATCGAGAGAGTATCTTGGCAGAGCTCAAGAAAGAATTAGGCGCTACCGACCGGAAGAATCCTGAAGCGGTAATAGAGGCTGTTGCCCGTATTGATAAGCTAGTGAGCATGAAAAACGTGGCCGGTGAATTATTGAAAGAAAAGTCCAACGTGCCCAAATCGATGACACGATTAGTCGCTAAATTGCCGGTGAATTTGCAAGCACGTAATCAGGTGTTTAAGGAGCTAAAATCACTAAAAGCCAGTTTTCTACGGCAGGAAGAACCGGCATCAAGCCAGTCTTCTCGTATAAAGCCAAGTAAATTTAAAAATTTATAGCAAGTTCTTTACAGGGAGCGCCTAAAATGAGACAATGTGTTACTGTTTAACTAACGATCTGGGGGTTAATGTGAAAAAGCAAGGGGGTTCCAATGGCGGTGACAAAAAGCAAAATATTTTGCAGATGCTGGGTCTCGCCAAGAAAGACGTTACCGCTGCGCCTGCTACAAAACCACCCAGTAAGACTAAAAAACCCCGTACACCACCTGTTGCTTTTGATGAGGCCTCATTAAACTCGCGATATTTTAATTTTCAGGGGATCTGCGCTGATATTGCTGCGTTTCCTCAGTGCCGCGAGGCGCTTTTAGATGGAGTCATTGCTAGTGAAGCCTTATTTGGACGCTATATTGGTAATCTTAACAACTTAAAGACGTTGATCGCGATGCGTCCAAACCAAACCGCTACCTTTGTTGATATGATTATGACAAAGCCCCTGTGTCAAAAAGAGTTTATGCACCATATCCGCGTTTTGCACGCACTCACAGAAGAGCTAAAGGACTATAGAGCACAGCTGCTGACCTACGCCTTCGAGCATAAAGAGATATACTCTGAATTACTGTTAGGCTATTTCTGCCTGGAATCCCTAGTTAATCATTTTCCTGACTACATCCCACAAATATTCGATCTGCTACTCAATGATGCGCGTTTGTTTGATAAGTGCATGGACGCCAACATCAAGAATTTTTGTGACATGTGTAAAAAAGACCCTAATTATACTGATCGGTTTATTGAACATATTTTCACCTCCGAAACCATTTATTGGGAGGTTATCCAAGTGGGTGGCCTGGATTATTTCTTAGAGGAATTTCCGCAGTATCAAGATAGGATGATGAATTTTATTTTGTCCTCGGACTTGCGCTTTGGAAGGGCATTTAGCATGTTTGAAAAGATACATGAATTTGGCCAGAAATATCCCCAATATACTGAGAGGATGTATGCCAAGGCGATGTCAATGGAAAGTTATGTCCGGGAAGATATTGACAGTGCAGATGAGATAACCGATGTTTACCAATTTAACCCAGAAATTGCACAAAAAATAAGGGCGATGATGCTTGCTGATGATCAATGGATATTAAGCTCAATGATACTCACAGACGAACTTGAAAAAGCGTATAAGTCGGAATTGCTCAGACCAATAGCAGAGGCCTATACCGCTTTACTCTATCAAAATCCCGATAAATTCACTTTCCACATCCACAATGAAGAGGGTTTAAACAGAATGCTAGGGATCCTACCAAAGGATCAAGAACCCAATCTGCGTCACTACTATCAAGCATATGTCCTCAACGCTTCGGAAATGGAGGAACATAAACCAGACAGCCCGCCAAAAATCCAGGGCTTCAAATAGTGGTTTTCTCGCCTTATAAGCAATGCTGCCTTAAGGTGCATCAGCCAGTTAGTGATGGTACTTTGATGAGAATTTAGATTCTCATTTCAGAAGGCTTAATGGCCTCTGCTAGAGGGAGATGTTTTATATGGTTTTTCATGTTCAGATTCTGCTTGGGCTTTAGGCTTGATCACTGATGTTGATTGAGCCTTTTTGACGCCACCTTGAGCCCAACTTGGTAGAAGGCCCCTAGATCCTCCTGTTTTTTTAGCGGTTGTGACTAATGCCGGATCACTATGGACTCTATCTTTTGCTTGACGTAGATGTGTTTTTTTTGGAGCGATTTTAGCTGCCTCACTTGCGACCATAAAAGGGTCACCCTCCTTAACCTCAACTTTTGTATTATTGAGCAATGCTTTTGCCTCATCGGTTAAGGATTTCACGGATGCTGCCTTATGCTCATCCATACTGCTAAACACCAAGGTGACTTTGTGTGCGGAGGATTGAGCTGAAGGCTGTAGATTTTCAGCAAGCGCGCTAGCATAATCGGTAATCTTTCCGACTCTCATTTTGACTTCACCATTGATAAGGTTCTGATTCTTTTCTTCATGTATTCTATTTTGAATGACGGGTGAGTTCACCAGTGTAGCTAAACACTCTTGTAATGTTATTGTATTGGCTGAGTTATTGGGATCAGGCATCGTTTCACTTAGCCCCTTAGTCTGGCAGGTGTTAAGAAAATCAGTCATAAAATCATCACGAGATTGAACCTGGAATTCTCTTCCTCTTCCCGAAGAAAAATAGGGTTTTGTAGACACTAATATTGCTTGCCTAACACTAGGGTCAATATGCTTACCTAGCGCTTCTCTATATGTCTCATAGGTATCGCTGTGATCATTAGCGGATGCAGCCTCGACACTAGGTGAGGTCAATACCCTGTCTTTGCGTGAGACAGGTGGTGTACTTCTAAGCTGTTTTAGTTGATCACCGTGTACTTTTTTCACATCAGCAGATGTTGGTAAGCAATCTGCTAATACATTTAACATAGCAATGCGATACTCAGCTTCCTGACGAATGGAATCTGAATGGGTTACAGCCAGAATAATGGAGGCACCCGGTCGCAGCCGGGTCATTAATGTATTGGCATCTGGTCGTGCGCCTTGTGTGCAATCATGGTTTTTTCCAGCACTATCTAAGTCAATGATTACAGCATCGGCATGTTTTAAATCTTCATTTGAAAGTGTTGAATTCCAGCTAAGATGCTCGGCGCCTTGTAGCCCCTTTCGCTCAGGTACAGGACTAGCTTGAGAAGTATCCAACCTCTCTGCAAATTTATCTGTAATTCGTGGAATTTTACGCATCCTCACTCCCTGCTAATTCACCCTTTACACATCACTACCCTCATTGTAATTATAGCTTAAAATAGGTAATTCAGCTGAATTTGAGGCTCGCCAGGAATTT